>NZ_VFVC01000008.1:0-149314 GCF_006441575.1 Mesorhizobium sp. B2-4-12 | reverse complement strand
CAGGCCAGGTTTCAGCGGCGCGGCCGACTGATCTCCCCCCAAGTGGGGGAGATGTCCGGCAGGACAGAGGGGGGCGCGAATGGACTCAAACCTGACAATTCCAGCGTGACGAACACACCCTCTAATTTGCGAGAATTGATGCTCATCCGTCAATCGTTATCTATTCCGCGCACAACGGTTGCGATCTCCCTCACGTTGCCTTCCGCCGGCCAAAGGCGGACAATGCGGCATTCACAACCTCAGGGAGAGAAAGCATGATCGAATACGGTCATTTCATCGGCGGCAAGCGCGTCGCCGGCACCAGCGGTCGCAAGCAGGACGTGATGCAGCCGATGGACGGCTCCGTGCGCGGCACGGTTGCGCTGGCCTCGGCGCAGGAACTGCGCGCCGCGGTCGAGAACGCCAAGGCGGCGCAGCCGAAGTGGGCCGCCACCAACCCGCAGCGCCGCGTGCGCGTGCTGATGAAGTTTCTCGAACTGGTCCAGCGCGACTATGACGAATTGGCCGACATCCTGGCGCGCGAGCACGGCAAGACTATTGCCGACGCCAAGGGCGACATCCAGCGTGGCCTCGAAGTAGTCGAGGTCTGCATAGGCGCGCCACATATGATGAAGGGCGAGTTCACCGATGGCGCCGGCCCCGGCATCGACGTCTATTCGATGCGCCAGCCGCTCGGCGTCGTGGCCGGCATCACGCCGTTCAACTTCCCGGCGATGATCCCGCTGTGGAAGATCGCGCCGGCCATCGCCTGCGGCAACGCCTTTATCCTGAAGCCCTCCGAGCGCGATCCGGGCGTGCCGATGCGCATTGCCGAACTGTTCATCGAGGCCGGCCTGCCGGCGGGCATCCTCAATGTCGTCAATGGCGACAAGGATGTGGTCGACGCCATCCTTGACGATCCCGACATCAAGGCCATCGGCTTTGTCGGTTCGACGCCGATCGCGCATTACATCTATTCGCGTGGCACCGCGGCCGGCAAGCGCGTGCAGTGCTTCGGCGGCGCCAAGAACCACATGATCATCATGCCCGACGCCGACATGGACCAGACCGTCGATGCGCTGATCGGCGCCGGCTACGGTTCGGCGGGCGAGCGCTGCATGGCGATCTCGGTTGCCGTCCCGGTCGGCAACGACACGGCCAACCGGCTGATGGAAAAGCTGGTGCCGCGCGTCGAAAGCCTGAAGGTCGGCCCATCGACGGATTCTTCCGCCGATTTCGGCCCGCTGGTGACTGCCCAGGCACTGGAGCGCGTCAAGGGCTATGTTGATATTGGCGTCAAGGAAGGCGCCAAGCTTGTCGTCGATGGCCGCGGCTTCAAGATGCAGGGCTACGAGGACGGCTATTACATGGGTGGCTGCCTGTTCGACAATGTCACATCAGACATGCGCATCTACAAGGAAGAAATCTTCGGGCCGGTGCTGTCGGTGGTGCGCGCGCCGCGTTACGAGGATGCGATCAACCTCGCCAACGACCACGAGATGGGCAATGGCGTTGCCATCTTCACCCGCGACGGCGACGCCGCGCGCGACTTTGCAAGCCGTGTCCAGGTCGGCATGGTCGGCGTCAACGTGCCGATCCCGGTGCCGATCGCCTATTACACGTTCGGTGGCTGGAAGGCATCGTCCTTCGGAGATCTCAACCAGCACGGCCCGGATGCGTTCCGCTTCTACACCAAGACAAAGACGGTGACCTCACGTTGGCCGTCCGGCATCAAGGACGGCGCCGAGTTCGTCATCCCGACGATGAACTGACGGACGATTTCTTGCTTGCGCGTCCTCGCCTTCGGCTGCGGACGCGCGGGCCGGCATCAAGGATGGCGCCGAGTTCGTCATCCCGACGATGAACTGACCGGACGATTTCTTGCTTGCGCGTCTTCGCCTTCGGCTGCGGACGCGCGGGCCGGCCTAAGGGACGGTGCCGAGTCGTCATCCCGACGATGATTGATCAAAAGGCCCGGGCGCACCCCGGGCCTTTTGATTCTCACGCCACGCTATATGTCTAAACGCTAATGTGATGGAACAAAGCGGCCGGGCTACGGCTTTTGCTGTATTCCTGCGATGGGCAGGCAATCCGACAGCGCCGGTGTCAACCCGGGGTTCTCGTCTGGCGCAAGGAGGTGTCAGATGAAACGACGTTTTATTGCAACGATATTTTGCACGGCCATGGCAATGTCCGGTGTCGTGCAGGCTGAAGCGGGCGGGCAATGCGCCGCGCGCGCCGACATCGTCAAGGCGCTCGGCGACAATTTCCATGAGAGCCAAGCCGGGCGTGGCCTGATCAACCCAAGCGTGATCCTGGAGGTCTTTGTTTCCGAACAGGGCAGTTGGACCGTACTGGCCTCCGATACCAAGGGCCAGAGTTGCATTCTGTCCGTCGGCGAAGGCTGGGACAGTTCGACAATGAAAGCAGCCCTGCCGGGCGCTTGAGCGAAGTTCTGTGTGTCACTGCCACTATCGCGGCAGGACTCATGCTTGACTGGCGGCCCTTTCCAGCGCACCGCAAGACCCACAACTCGTTTGCGGCGGTCACAGCGACGTCGTCGCGGGAAAGCAGATTGGCTACGGCGTGGTCGGACAGGCCACCAATGTCGAGGTTTAGGTTTCGGCAAGCGGGTCCTGGACGATGCCGATATCCGACGTGAAGGCCGAAGCTGCATCCTCGCGGCTGGCGAGGGCGGGGAGAACAACCTCACTGTGGCCGCGATGGCGCACGGGACCTGAGCCGCCCGATCAACGCGTGGCGGCGACCTCGGCATGGCCGCGCAGCAGCGCCATCAGCCTCTTGGCGTCCTTGGCCGCGGCTTCCTCGTCGCCGTCGAGGATCGAGCGGATCAAGGCAACATGGTGCTCGGCGGATTCCGCCAGCCCGGTATCGGCCTTGTAGCGGAACCAGAAGCGGCGGCTGTGGGTCTGCAAGGGTGCGGCCAGCCGTGCGGCGAACGGATTGTCGGCGGCCAGCGCCAGCGCCTCGTCGAGCGCCTTGTCGGCCTGGATGAAGGCAAGCACATTGCCGGAGATGACCGCCTTCTGCATGGCGAGGGCCGCCTCGTGAAACAGGTCGGCGGCCTCGCGGGTGACGAAGCGGGCAGCCGAGCGGGCAAGCACCACCTCGACGCCGCGCCGGGCGTCGAGCACGCGCAGCCAGTCGCCCGGATGCAGCGGCGCAATGGCGATGCCGGCGCGTGGCCTGACGTCCAGCAGCCCTTCCCAGGCCAGCCGCTGGATCGCCTCGCGCACCGGCGTGCGGCCGAGCGCCAGCTTTTCGATGAGGGCGCCCTCGGTGACAAAGCTCGCCGGCGCCAGTTCCAACGTGACGATCATATGCTCGAGCACGCGGTAGGCCTTGGTCGCCGCCGGCTCGGACGGCATGCCTGCTTCTATGGATATCAATGGCGGTCTCCTGATATATCTAAAATATATCATGACGAATTCCGCATTGACAGCTGCTTTCTTAACAGATATACGTCTGATATATCAGATGGAGATATGATCATGTGGACCGGAGTTTTCCCTGCCGTCACGACCAAATTCACCGCCGACGATCGCCTTGACCATGCCGAAATGGAACGCTGCTTCAATCTGCAGATCGAGGCCGGCTGCGACGGCATCATCGTCTGCGGTTCGCTCGGCGAAGGGCCGATGCTGTCGCATGACGAGAAGATCGAGGTGCTGAAGACCGCGCAGAAAGTCGCCGGCAAGAAGCCGGTGCTGCTGACGGTCAACGAGGCTGGCACCCGCGAGGCGGCCAGCATCGCCAAGCGTGCGGCCAGGGAAGGCGCCAATGGCCTGATGGTGGTGCCGAGCCCGATCTACCACACGAATGCGGAAGAGACGGTCGCGGCCCTGCGTGCCGTCGCCGAGGCCGGCGATCTACCGGTGATGATCTACTCCAACCGGCTCGCCTACCGTGTCGACGTCACCGTCGACCAGATGGAGGAGCTGGCGTCGGACACGCGCTTCGTGGCCATCAAGGAATCCTCCGACGACATCCGCCGGTCGACCGAGATCATCAACCGCCTGGGCAGGCGTTACGACCTGTTCACCGGCGTCGACAATCTTGCCTTCGAGGCGTTGTCGGTCGGCGCCATCGGCTGGGTGGCCGGCCTGGTCACCGCCTTCCCGCGCGAAACCGTCGCCATCTACCAGCTGATGAAGCAGGGCCGCCGCGAGGAGGCGCTCTCCATCTACCGCTGGTTCCGGCCGCTGCTCGACCTCGATGTCTCGACCTATCTGGTGCAGAACATCAAGCTCGCCGAAGTCTTCACCATCCAGACCAACGACCGTGTCCGGATGCCGCGCCAGCCGCTGTCTGGCGAGCGCCGCAAGGCGGTCGAGAAGATCGTCAAGGATGCACTGGCGGTACGGCCGACACTGCCGAAATTTTGAGGGTAAGTTCTTCTTCCTTCTCATGGGGGAAGATGGCGGCAGCCAGATAAGGAGCAGCGCCCCACGTGGCCGGAAATTCCAAGTCGACAGAAGCAGGGCGCCGCCCCTCATCCGCCCTTCGGGCCCCTTCTCCCCGTGAACGGGGAGAAGGGGAGGACATCGCCATCGTCGGCGGCGGCATCATCGGCATCTGCGCGGCCGCCTTCCTTGCCGAGGCGGGGCTGGATGTCACGGTCTTCGACCGCACCGGCATCTGCGAAGAGACCAGTTCCGGCAATGCCGCCGCCTTCGCCTTCTCCGACGTGTTGCCGCTGGCCCACAAGGGCATGATCCGCCAGTTGCCGAAATGGCTGGCCGATCCGCTGGGCCCGCTCAGCATCCCGCCCGCCTACCTGCCGAAACTCTTGCCCTGGCTATTCCGGTTCTGGCGCGCCGGCGCAGCGGCGAAATACGAGGCCAGCCTCGCCACCCAGGCCGGCATGATGAGGCTTGCAGAAGCGGAGTGGATGTATCTGCTCGATCGTTCCGGCACGCGGCCGATGCTGCGCGAGGACGGTTCGCTGGAACTCTACGAAAGCGAAGCCGAGTTCCGCGCCACGCTGCCGGGCTGGGCGGCGCGCGAACGCTTCGGCATCGGCTTCCGCCATGTCGACGGCAAGGGGCTGGCGGCTCTGCAGCCGGGACTGTCACCGCGCTTCGTCAAGGGCATGTTCGTGCCGGGCTGGAAGACGGTCGCCGATCCGAAACTGCTCGGCAAGGCAGTATGGGCCTATGCCGAGGCCAAGGGCGCCCGCTTTGAAACGGCCCGCATCGACCGGATCGCGGCGGATCAGGACGGCGCGGCACTGACGCTGGCCGACGGAACCATTAGGCGCGCCAGGCGGCTCGTTGTCGCCGCCGGCGCCTGGTCGCATCTTCTGGCGCGGCAGCTCGGCGATCGCATTCCGCTGGAGACCGAGCGCGGCTACAACACGACATTGCCGAATGGCGCCTTCGACGTGAAGCGGCAGCTGATCTTCTCCGGCCATGGTTTCGTCATCACGCCGCTCGACACGGGCCTGCGCGTGGGCGGTGCCGTCGAACTCGGCGGCATCGAGCGGCCGCCCAACTTCAGCAGGTCGAAAGCGCTTTTGCAGAAGGCGCAGCAATTCCTGCCGGGGCTCGATCCGTCGGGCGGGCGCGAATGGATGGGGTTCCGCCCCTCGCTGCCGGATTCGGTGCCAGTCATCGGCAATGCGCCGGGCGCCCGGTCGGTGGTGTATGCTTTCGGTCACGGTCATCTCGGCCTGACCCAGGCTGCGGCGACCGGACGGTTGATCCGCGAGCTCGTCCTGGGGCAGACTCCGTCCGTTGACCTGGCCCCCTTCAGCCCACAACGGTTTTGATTTTCGAGGAGCGACATGGCCAAGAAATCCTTCTTCTGTATCGACGGCCACACTTGCGGCAATCCGGTGCGGCTGGTCGCCGGCGGTGGCCCCCTGCTGCAGGGTTCGACAATGATGGAACGGCGCGCGCATTTCCTCGCCGAGTATGACTGGATCCGCACCGGCCTGATGTTCGAGCCGCGCGGCCACGACGTGATGTCCGGGTCGATTCTCTACCCACCGACGCGCGAGGATTGCGACATCGCCATCCTGTTCATCGAAACCTCGGGCTGCCTGCCGATGTGCGGCCACGGCACCATCGGCACGGTCACGATGGCGATCGAGCACGGGCTGATCAAGCCAAGGACGCCAGGTGTGCTAAGGCTCGACACGCCGGCCGGCCTGGTCACCGCCGAATACAAGCAGGTCGGCGAATATGTCGAGGAGGTGCGCATCACCAACGTGCCGTCGTTCCTTTATGCCGAAGGGCTGACGGTCGAATGTCCCGGGCTCGGTGAGATCACCGTCGATGTCGCCTATGGCGGCAATTTCTATGCCATCGTCGAGCCGCAGGCGAATTATCGCGACATGGCCGACCATTCCGCCGGCGACCTCATTGCCTGGAGCCCGGTGGTGCGGCAGCGGCTGAACGAGAAATATGCCTTCGTGCATCCGGAGAATCCCGGCATCAACAGGCTGTCGCACATGCTGTGGACCGGCAAGCCGACGGTGGAAGGGGCCGATGCCCGCAACGCCGTCTTCTATGGCGACAAGGCGATCGACCGCTCACCTTGCGGCACCGGTACCTCGGCGCGGATGGCGCAGCTCCATGCCAAGGGCAAGCTCAAGGCAGGCGACGCCTTCGTGCATGAATCGATCATCGGTTCGCTGTTCAAGGGCAAGGTCGAAAAGGAGGTCACCGTGGCGGGCAAGCCGGCGATCATCCCCTCGATCGGCGGCTGGGCGCGCATGACCGGACTGAACACGATCTTCATCGACGACCGCGATCCGTTCGCGCATGGGTTCGTGGTCAAATAGGCGATTCATCACGCTACGGAAGGCATAAAGGCGCAAGAAGGAATGCCGTCAGCAGCGCAAGGAATCCCTTCATCAACTTATTTTGACGGCGATTTCTTCGAAACGGCGCGCATGATAGGGCTGAATCGTCAAAGACATTGCGTTATGCCAATGATAGGGTCCGCGATAGTCCAGAGGCCGGGTTCAAAAAAACGGGCAGTCGAAATGGCGTGCATTGGAAACGCGCATGGCGATCGAAAAATCACGTTGCAATCCGGGCTCGAAACTTTACGACTAGGGGAAATACGAAAAGGAATGCGTCTGCATGGGCGACATTCCAGGGGAGCCATGTACACATGCAGTACTTTGTCCAGCAGCTTATCAACGGGCTGACGCTGGGATCGATCTATGGGCTGATCGCGATCGGCTACACGATGGTCTACGGCATCATCGGCATGATCAATTTCGCCCATGGCGACATTTTCATGGTGGGCGCCTTCACCGCGCTGATCGTCTTCCTCATCCTCGGCGCGCTGTTCTATTCGGTGCCCGTGGTCATCGCGCTGCTGGTCATGATGATCGTGGCGATGCTGCTCACAAGCCTCTACAATTGGACGATCGAGAAGGTGGCCTACCGGCCGCTGCGCGGTTCGTTCCGGCTGGCGCCGCTGATCACCGCCATCGGCATGTCGATCGCGCTGTCCAATTTCGTCCAGGTCACGCAGGGTCCCCGCAACAAGCCGATCCCGCCGATGGTGTCGAAGGTCTACAACATCGACGGAGTCAGCGTGTCGCTGAAGCAGATCATCATCGTCATCGTCACCGCCCTTTTGCTGGTGCTGTTCTGGTACCTGGTCAACAAGACCTCGCTTGGCCGGGCGCAGCGCGCCTGCGAGCAGGACCGCAAGATGGCGGCATTGCTCGGCATCGATGTCGACCGCACCATCTCCATCACCTTCATCATGGGTGCTGCACTTGCCGCCGTCGCCGGCACGCTGTTCCTGATGTACTATGGCGTGGTGGCCTTCTCCGACGGTTTTGTGCCGGGGGTAAAGGCATTCACGGCGGCGGTGCTTGGCGGCATCGGCTCGCTTCCCGGCGCCGTGCTCGGTGGGCTCCTGATCGGCTTCATCGAGAGCATGTGGTCGGCCTATTTCTCGATCGACTACAAGGACGTCGCGGCGTTCTCGATCCTGGCTATCGTGCTGATCTTCCTGCCTTCCGGCATATTGGGCCGGCCTGAAGTCGAAAAGGTTTGAGACCATGGCCGTGACCGTATCTCGTGAGCGCGACACCGTCGCCAGCCCCATGCAGCGCGCCCTTCGGGAAGCGTTCTATGCCGGCGCCATCGCGCTTGGCCTGTTCGTGCTGTTCATCGGGCTGAAAACCGGTCAGAACATGTCCAATGAACTGGTCCTGACTCAGCGCTGGGGCTTGCTCACCGCCGTGGTGATCGCCACGGCCGTCGGGCGTTTCCTCTATGTCGCCTACGGCCAGCCCTTCATGGCCAACCAGAAGATCGCCGACGTCGCCACCGGTCTGTTACCGGCCAGCGTGGGGTCACGGTTCTTTCAGTTGCCGGCGTTCATCCTGGCTGTCGTGGCGGCCGTGCTGCTGTTCGTGTTGGGCAGCTCTCTCGCCGGATGGGTGGGAGCAGAACCGGCCGGCTATCTCCAATTCCTGCGCGCCCTGGCGGTCATCTATGTGCTGGGTTGCGTGATCTACTACTTCCGCGCCTTCATTCATGCCAACTTCACCAAATTGGGCATCACAGCGTTGGTGCTGTACCCGATTCTGGTGGTCGCGGTGCTGTCGCTGAACGCCTGGTCGATTGCTGGAGGGCTGCAGGGCTCGCTGAAATGGGTCGACAATTTCGGCATCCAGATACTGATCTATGTGATGCTGGCTTGGGGATTGAACATCGTCGTTGGGCTGGCCGGCCTGCTCGACCTTGGCTACGTCGCTTTTTATGCACTTGGCGCCTATGCCTATGCGCTTCTTGCCACGCATTACGGCCTGTCGTTCTGGATCCTGCTGCCGGCCGCAGGCTGCATGGCCGCCCTTTGGGGGGTGCTGCTCGGCTTCCCCGTGCTGCGCCTGCGCGGCGATTATCTGGCGATCGTGACGCTCGCCTTCGGCGAGATCATCCGGCTGGTGCTGATCAACTGGCGCGAGGTGACCAACGGCTCGGCCGGTATCTCCGGCATTCCCAAGGTTTCCTTCTTCGGCCTGATGACCTTCAATGTGTCGGACCCCAATTACATTGCCAAGGTTCTGCATCTCGCGACCTCGAGCGCCTATTACAAGATTTTCCTCTACTATCTGATCCTGGGCCTGTGCCTGCTTACCGCCTTCGTCACCATCAGGCTGCGCCGTCTGCCGGTCGGTCGTGCTTGGGAAGCCTTGCGTGAGGACGAGATCGCCTGCCGCTCGCTCGGCATCAACACCACCACAACCAAGCTGACCGCCTTCGCCACCGGTGCCATGTTCGGCGGTTTCGCCGGCTCGTTCTTCGCCGCGCGGCAAGGCTTCGTCAGCCCGGAATCCTTCGTCTTCCTGGAATCGGCGATCATCTTGGCCATCGTCGTTCTGGGCGGCATGGGCTCGCTGGTCGGCATCGCGGTTGCCGCGATGGTGATGATCGGCGGCACCGAGGCGTTGCGCGAACTCGACTTCCTCAAGCAGGTCTTCGGGCCTGATTTCACACCGGAACTCTACCGCATGCTTCTGTTCGGCATGGCCATGGTGATCGTCATGCTGTGGAAGCCGCGCGGCTTTGTCGGCAGCAGGGAACCGACGGCCTTCCTGAAGGAGCGAAAAGCGGTCTCAGGCTCCTTCACCAAGGAGGGCCACGGCTGATGGATGCGAACACACAAATGAACGACGCCATCCTGCAGGTCGATCACCTGTCGATGAAGTTCGGCGGCCTGGTCGCCATCGGCGACCTGTCCTTCACCGCCAAGCGCGGCGAGATCACGGCGCTGATCGGCCCCAACGGCGCCGGCAAGACCACCGTGTTCAACTGCATCACCGGCTTCTACAAGCCATCGGAAGGCATGATCACGCTCAACCGTGCCGATGGCTCGAGCTATCTCCTGGAACGATTGCCCAACCACGAGATCCCGGCGCGCGCCAAGGTGGCGCGCACCTTCCAGAACATCCGCCTGTTCTCGGGCATGACGCTGCTGGAAAACCTCCTCGTCGCTCAGCACAACAAGCTGATGAAGGCTTCGGGCTATACGGTGCTTGGCCTGTTCGGTTTCCCGAGCTACCGGCAGGCTTCGGCCGAGTCGATCGAGCTCGCAAGGCATTGGCTGGAGAAAGCAGACCTCGTCGATCGGGCCGACGATCCGGCCGGCGACCTGCCCTATGGTGCGCAGCGGCGCCTCGAGATCGCGCGCGCCATGTGCACCGGTCCGGAGCTTCTGTGCCTCGACGAGCCGGCGGCCGGCCTCAACCCGAAGGAATCGGCCGCTCTCAACAAGCTGCTGATGGACATCAAGAACACCTCAGGGGCCTCGATCCTTTTGATCGAGCATGACATGTCGGTGGTCATGCAGATTTCCGACCATGTCGTGGTTCTGGAATATGGCCGCAAGATCTCCGACGGCAATCCGCAGTCGGTGCGCACCGATCCGCGCGTCATCGCCGCCTATCTCGGCGTCGATGACGAGGAGGTCGAGACCGTGCTGACCGAAGTCGGCGACGAGGACGTCATCGAACAGCTCGATACCGGTCCCGACGCCGCGCATGGCCCGGGCACCTCGGCGTCGTATCTGGCCGGACCGGTGAGTGACACGGTCAGCCACAGCGAGGGCGAGCGCGTCACCGTGTCGAAAGGCGCCTCGAAGGCTGCGCAGATCGACGCGCGTACCGTGACCGTGGCGAGCAAAGCCGTTGTGGCTAAAGCTGAACGGGCGACAAAGCCGGCTCCGGCCGCCAAGCCGCTCGCGAAAGCGGCAGCAAAGAAGCCGGCCGCCAAGGCACCCACGGCAAAGGCCGAGGGCGTTTCGAACCGTCTCGCTGCTCCGCGTGGCGGCAAGGCCGACAACCTGACCCGCATCAAGGGCATCGGTAAGGTCAACGAGAAGAAGCTCAACGATCACGGCATCTTCCACTTCGACCAGATCGGCGCCTGGAAGAAGGCCGACGTCGAGGCCGCCGAAGCCTATCTCGCCTTTGACGGGCGCATAGAGCGCGAGGAGTGGGTCAAGCAGGCCAGGCTGCTCGGGCAGGGCAAGGACACGGAATTCTCGCGCCGCGTCGATGCGGGCAAGGTGGCGACCAGCCATGCGTCGGCAAAGAGCGCCGGCGCGGCTTCCGGAAAAACAGCCGCCGCCAAGCCTGCGACCGGCAAGCGCGGAGGAGGCAAGTAATGGCCGGTACGACACTGCTCGATATCAAAGGTGTGCAGACCTATTACGGCAACATCCGGGCGCTGAACGGCGTCGACGTCACCGTCAAGCAGGGCGAGATCGTGGCGCTGATCGGCGCCAACGGCGCCGGCAAGTCGACACTGATGATGACCATCTTCGGGGCGCCGCGCGCCCGTACCGGCAGCATCACCTTCGCCGGCACCGACATCACCCAGTTGCCGACGCACGAGATTGCGCGCCTGCGCATCGCCCAGTCGCCGGAAGGACGGCGCATCTTCCCGCGCATGACGGTGATGGAAAACCTGCAGATGGGCGCCAGTCTCGACAACCTCAAGCACTATGCCGAGGACGTCGAGAAGGTGTTCACGCTGTTCCCACGGCTGAAGGAGCGCATCGCCCAGCGCGGCGGCACGCTCTCGGGCGGCGAGCAGCAGATGCTGTCGATCGGGCGCGCGCTGATGGCGCGGCCGAAGCTGCTTTTGCTCGACGAGCCGTCGCTCGGGCTGGCGCCGCTGATCGTCAAGCAAATCTTCGATGCCATCCGCGAATTGAACCGCACCCAGGGGCTGACGGTGTTCCTGGTCGAGCAGAACGCGTTCGGCGCGCTCAAGCTCGCCAACCGCGGCTATGTCATGGTCAACGGCAATGTGACGATGAGCGGCACCGGCAAGGAACTGCTCGCCAATCCCGAAGTGCGCGCCGCCTATCTCGAAGGCGGCCACCACTGAGTTCAGGAGTCTCCACCATGCAAGGCATTCTCTACGAGGAACCGTCGATCTGGCAGTTCTTCTTCGTCACCTGCCTGCTCGGCGGCTGGGCGGCCTGGATGACGGGCAAGGCCAGCGCCCAGACATGGCGCAGCTTCATCCAGCTGTTCGCCTATCTGCTGGGCCTCGGCCTCGGCATCCGCTTCATCCATCACGCGCTGTTCGACGGCACGATGTTCTCGCTGCATTACTATATCGTCGACACCATCGTGCTGATGATACTGGGCTTCATCGGCTATCAATACACGCGAACCAACCAGATGGTGACACAATATAATTGGCTCTACGAAAGAGCTTCAATCTTGAGCTGGAAACCGAAAGGTTGAGGTTCATCATTAACGCCGCTTCAGGGATGAATCGGCGTGACAAGTGCCTGAAAATCGGCAAACTATGCTTTCTGCGATAAGGGTGGGCATCGCATGAAAGCTTCATTCACGCCCACTCCGTTAATGGGAGCGTTTCAATGAAAAAGTCACTATTGTCCGCCGTCGCCCTGACCGCGCTGCTCGCGTTCGGCGGCAACGCGTGGGCTGATGTAATGTTCGGCGTCGCCGGTCCGATCACCGGTCCGAACGCGGCCTTCGGCGCGCAGTTGCAGAAGGGCGCCGAGGCCGCTGTTGCCGCGATCAACGCCAAGGGCGGCATCAACGGCGAGCAGATCAAGCTCGAAGTCGGCGACGACGTCTCGGATCCGAAGCAGGGCATCTCGGTCGCCAACAAGTTCGTCGGCGACGGCGTCAAGTTCGTGATCGGTCACTTCAACTCGGGCGTGTCGATCCCGGCCTCGGAAGTCTACGCCGAAAACAATATCGTCGAGATCACGCCGGCCGCGACCAACCCGAAATTCACCGAGCGCGGCCTGTGGAACGTGTTCCGCACCTGCGGACGCGACGACCAGCAAGGCAGCATCGCCGGCGCTTATATCGCCGCGAATTTCAAGGATGCCAAAGTCGCTATCGTGCACGACAAGACCCCTTACGGCCAGGGTCTCGCCGATGAAACCAAGAAGGCAATGAACGCCGCTGGCGTCAAGGAAGTGATGTATGAAGGTGTCAATGTCGGCGACAAGGACTTCTCGGCGCTCATCGCCAAGATGAAGGAAGCCGGCGTCACCCTGATCTATTGGGGCGGCCTGCACACCGAAGCCGGCCTGATCATCCGCCAGTCCGCGGACCAGGGCCTCAAGGCACCGATGATGTCGGGTGACGGCATCGTGACGGACGAACTCGCCGCGATCGCGGGCGACGCCGTCGCCGGCACGCTCAACACGTTC
This sequence comes from Mesorhizobium sp. B2-4-12, assembly GCF_006441575.1. NCBI lineage: Bacteria > Pseudomonadati > Pseudomonadota > Alphaproteobacteria > Hyphomicrobiales > Phyllobacteriaceae > Mesorhizobium > Mesorhizobium sp. B2-4-12. Next base: position 136,132 of record NZ_VFVC01000008.1, on the reverse strand, counting down.
GGGCCCGACCCACGGCTGATCCCGGCCAACAAGGAACTCGTCGAGAAGTTCCGCGCGCAGGGCTTCGAGCCGGAAGCCTACACGCTCTACGCCTATGCCGCCGTGCAGGTTGTCGCCGAGGCGGCCGCCGCCGCCAAGACCAACGACCCGCAGGCCGTTGCCAAGGCGATGCATGAGAACGGCCCGTTCCCCACGGTTCTGGGCGATCTCGCCTATGATGCCAAGGGCGACCCCAAGCTGCCGGGCTACATCATGTACGAGTGGAAGAAGAAGGACGACGGGAAGTATTCCTGGTTCCCGAAATAAGCCGCTCAGGCAGGTTTGACATTAGTGATGCCCGGCGCTTCGCGCCGGGCATTTTCTTTGGCGTGTTCCGGCGGCGGATGGCCTCTTTTGCCAGCTCCTCCCAGCCGGGAAAGATCGCATCCAGGATCGAAATTGTCGCCATTGTTCCGCCCGTTCGAACGAATGCGTGCGAGTGTTGGCCGGATAATTGATTTAAATCGGTTTAAATAGGCGTCGATTTTGTTTGCGCTGCAGCATTTTCACGCTAATCATTGCGCCGATTTCTCTTCCCTTCCGCTACTGGAGCCCAGTCCTTGGCAATCACGAAGATACTCGTCGCCAACCGGTCAGAAATCGCCATCCGCGTCTTTCGCGCGGCCAACGAACTGGGCCTCAAAACCGTGGCGATCTGGGCCGAGGAAGACAAATATTCGTTGCACCGCTTCAAGGCCGACGAAAGCTACCAGGTCGGGCGCGGCCCGCATCTTACCAAGGACATGGGGCCGATCGAAAGTTACCTGTCGATCGAGGAAGTGATCCGCGTCGCCAGGCTTTCGGGCGCCGATGCCATCCATCCGGGCTACGGGCTTCTGTCCGAAAGCCCCGAATTCGCCGAAGCCTGCGCGCAAGCGGACATCACCTTCATCGGCCCGAAGCCGGACACGATGCGCCGCCTCGGCAACAAGGTCGCGGCGCGCAACCTCGCCATCGAGGTTGGCGTGCCGGTGATCCCCGCCACCGATCCGTTGCCGGACGACATGGAGGCGGTCAAGAAACTGGCCAAGGAGATCGGCTATCCCGTGATGCTGAAGGCCTCGTGGGGCGGCGGCGGACGCGGCATGCGCGCTATCCGCTCCGAGGCCGATCTTGCCCGCGAGGTCACGGAGGGCAAGCGCGAGGCGAAGGCCGCCTTCGGCAAGGACGAGGTCTATCTTGAAAAGCTGATCGAGCGCGCGCGCCACGTCGAGGTGCAGGTGCTTGGCGACACCCATGGCAACGTCGTGCACCTGTTCGAGCGCGACTGCTCGATCCAGCGCCGCAACCAGAAAGTGGTCGAGCGGGCGCCGGCGCCATACCTTGAAATGTCGCAGCGGGAGGAGCTCTGCGGACATGCGCTGAAGATCGCGCGCGAGACCAGCTATATCGGCGCCGGCACGGTCGAGTTCCTGCAGGACGCCGATACCGGAAGGTTCTATTTCATCGAGGTCAATCCGCGTATCCAGGTCGAGCATACCGTCACCGAGCAGGTGACCGGCATCGACATCGTCAAAGCCCAAATCCACATTCTTGACGGTTTCGCCATCGGCACGCCTGAATCGGGTGTCCCGGCACAGAGGGATATAAGGCTGAACGGCCATGCCTTGCAGTGCCGCATCACCACCGAGGATCCCGAGCACAATTTCATTCCGGACTACGGCCGCATTACCGCCTATCGCGGCGCCACCGGCTTCGGCATCCGGCTGGATGGCGGCACCGCCTATTCCGGCGCGGTCATCACCCGGTTCTACGATCCGCTGCTGGAGAAGGTGACGGCATGGGCGCCGACGCCGGCCGAGACCATCGCGCGAATGAACCGCGCGCTGCGCGAGTTCCGTATCCGCGGCGTCGCCACCAATCTCACCTTCCTCGAAGCCATCATCAACCACCCGAGCTTCGCCGATAATTCCTATACGACGAAGTTCATCGACACGACGCCGGAGCTGTTCCAGCAGGTCAAGCGCCAGGACCGCGCAACCAAGCTGCTCAATTATCTGGCCGACGTCAGCGTCAATGGCCATCCCGAGACACGCGGCCGGCCGATGCCGAAGGCCGATGCGGCCGCACCCGTCGTGCCCTATCTCAACGGCAACGTGCCCGGCGGCAGCAAGCAGAAGCTCGATGTGCTCGGCCCGGAGAAATTCGCAGTCTGGATGCGCGAGCAGAAGGAAGTGCTGGTCACCGACACGACGATGCGCGACGGCCACCAGTCGCTGCTCGCGACCCGCGTGCGCACGCATGACATTGCCGGCATCGCCGGCACCTATGCGCGCGCCCTGCCGCGGCTTCTGTCGCTCGAATGCTGGGGCGGCGCGACCTTCGATGTCGCCATGCGCTTCCTTACCGAGGACCCGTGGGAGCGGTTGTCGCGAGTGCGCGAGGCAGCCCCCAATCTGTTGCTGCAGATGTTGCTGCGCGGCGCCAACGGCGTCGGCTACACCAATTATCCCGACAATGTCGTGCAGCATTTCGTCAAGCAGGCAGCTGCCGGCGGCATCGACCTGTTCCGCGTCTTCGACTGCCTGAACTGGGTCGAAAACATGCGGGTCGCCATGGACGCTGTCGGCGCCGAGGGCAAGCTGATCGAAGCAGCGATGTGCTACACCGGTGACATTCTCGATCCCGCGCGCGCCAAATACGACCTGAAATATTATGTCGGTCTGGCCAGCGAATTGCAGGCCGCCGGCGCTCATATCATTGCGGTCAAAGACATGGCCGGCCTATTGAAGCCGGCGGCCGCCCGCGTGCTGTTCAAGGCGCTGCGCGAGGCGACCGACCTGCCGATCCATTTCCATACCCACGACACGTCAGGCCTGTCGGCGGCAACCGTGCTGGCAGCGGTGGAGAGCGGCGTCGACGCAATAGATGCGGCGATGGATGCCTTCTCCGGCAATACGTCGCAGCCTTGCCTGGGGTCGATCGTCGAGGCGTTGAAGGGCACCGAGCGCGACCCGGGCCTCGACCCGCAATGGATCCGCAAAATCTCGTTCTACTGGGAAGCGGTGCGCAACCAGTATGCCGCCTTCGAAAGCGACCTGAAAGGGCCGGCTTCGGAAGTCTATTTGCATGAAATGCCGGGCGGGCAATTCACCAATCTCAAGGAGCAGGCGCGCTCGCTCGGGCTGGAGACACGCTGGCACGAGGTGGCGCAGGCCTATCACGACGTCAATCTGATGTTCGGTGACATCGTCAAGGTGACGCCGTCGTCCAAGGTGGTCGGCGACATGGCGCTGATGATGGTCAGCCAGGACCTGACCGTCGCCGATGTCGAGAACCCGGCCAGGGACATCGCCTTCCCGGACTCGGTTGTCTCGATGCTGCGTGGCGATCTTGGCCAGTCCCCGGGAGGCTGGCCGCCAGCCTTGCAGAAGAAGGCGCTGAAGGGCGACAAGCCGATCACCGTGCGTCCCGGTTCGCTGTTGAAGCCGGCCAATCTCAAGGCCAGCCGCAAGGAGATCGAGGACAAGCTGGAGCGCAAGCTCTCGGAACACGAATTCGCTTCGTGGCTGATGTATCCGAAGGTGTTTTCCGACTTCGTCGCCGCGCAGGAAACCTATGGTCCGGTCAGCGTTCTGCCGACGCCGACCTACTTTTACGGCATGAAGCCGGAAGACGAGATCTTCGTCGACATCGAGAAGGGCAAGACGCTGGTGGTGCGGTGCCTGGCCATCGGCGATGTCGACGAGAAGGGGATGGTCACCGTGTTCTTCGAACTCAACGGCCAACCGCGGCGTGTGAAGGTGCCCGACCGTGCGCATGGCGCTTCCGCGGCCAAGGCGCGCCGCAAGGCAGAGCCCGGCAACGAGGCGCATGTCGGTGCGCCGATGCCGGGGGTGGTCTCCGCACTTTCGGTTGCCGCCGGTCAGGCGGTGAAGGCCGGCGATGTGCTGCTCTCCATCGAGGCGATGAAGATGGAGACGGCGCTGCATGCCGAACGCGATGGCACGGTCGCAGAGGTTCTGGTGAAGGCCGGCGATCAGATCGATGCGAAGGATCTGCTCATAGCTTTCAATTAGCCAGGCATTCTTGGTGTGGATGGCTGTCGGCTTCTGGCGGCAGCCTCACGGCTCGCTCGATAACAGCTTGACCCGCCGGCCCCGGTCGGGCATCGAACCGCTGAAATTCGCCGCGGCACGTTTCCCGAGTCGCGGCGCGGAGTCGATTTTTGGAGAAAAACATGGCCGACGATATTACCGAGACCAGCCAGACTGTTGCCGCCGGCCAGCTGCGTGCCTTCATCGAGCGCATCGAGCGGCTCGAGGAAGAAAAGAAGACGATCTCCGACGACATCAAGGAAGTGTTCGCCGAGGCCAAGGGCACCGGCTTCGACACAAAAGCGATGCGGACTATCATCCGCCTGCGCAAGAAGGACCAGGCCGAGCGCCAGGAGGAGGATGCCATCCTCGATCTGTACATGGCCGCGCTCGGCATGGTGTAAGGAGACCGTTTGGAAACTCTACTCCGGCGGCTACCTGATGGTGTTTTCCGCGCTTCCCACGGACCCAAGTGTCCGCTGCGCTACGGTTCTCGAAACCACCACCATATGACTCGCCGGAGCGAATTTCGAAACGGTCTCGGCCAGGATGTGCGGGACACTCGGCCATGAGCGAGTTCGACTTCGGTGGCCGACGCGCCTCGGAGTTCCGCCATCGGGGCTTCTGGACGCAGTTCGCCGAGCGTCACCCGGAAGAGAGAGCCCGGCTGGCGCGGCGCGGGCCCTGGTTCTGGCAGCGCGGGCTGCCCGACTTCGCCCTGGTCCTTTCCATGTATGTCGCGCCGGCGCAAAACCATGTCGGCGTGTTCTTCGGCCGCAACGAGAAATTCGGCGCCACGCAAAGCTGGTCGCGGCTGAAGCCGTTCCAGCCGGCGATCGAAGGCCGGCTGAGGCTCAGGCCGGAGCAGAGTTGCGAGGGCCTCGGCATCAACTCGATGTGGCGGGTCAACTGCTTTGCCGAGGACAACTGGCCTGCGATGGCCGACTGGCTGGTTACGGAATGCTCGCGCGTCGAGCGCGCCGTCGTCGAGGTGCTGGGAGACGAAGGGCGGCCGCAAATCTGACGACTCCGCTCGTGCCTTGCTGCCCGGCTTCAGTTTGACCGCTCATCATGGCCAATTTCGTCCAGCTCCTGCTGCAGAGCCAGTCGATCGAGAGATCCTATCGGCAGGTTTACGAACAGTGCGATGCGGTTGCTCATCATGCGAAAGGCCTCGGCGAAAGCAAAATGCCGCTCGGCTTCGGTGCCTTCGGCCTTGGCCGGATCCGGCACCGCCCAAAGTGCCGTCATCGGATGGCCGGGCCACACCGGACAGCTTTCATCGGCCGTGCTGTCGCAGACGGTGAAGACGAAGTTCATTTCCGGTGCACCGGGTTTGGAAAACTCGTCCCAACTCTTCGACCTGGCGAAGGACGTGTCGTAGTTCAGGCTCTCCAGCAGCTGCAGCGCATGGGGGTTGACGGTTCCCTTCGGGCGCGAGCCGGCGGAATAGGCCTTGAAGCGGCCGGCACCGAGACGATTGAGAATGGCCTCGCCCATGATCGACCGGGCCGAGTTGGCGTTGCAGAGAAAGAGGACATTGTAGACATGGTCGCCCATTGCGAACTCCTCCGTGTTTGCGCTGCAAATGACAGAATATGATGAGTGTCACAGTTCTGTGATCGTACACGCTTTGACGGCAGATTTCTGCATTGTCAGCGCTGAATTTCGTGGCGTCCTGCCGTCGATACGCGGCCGAAACCTTCGGCGTTGCACTTGAGCGAGGCTCGATTGATGAACGAGGTTGATCGATCGGGCGCGGTGCCCAGGGGAATCGGTGACAAAACCGGCTTCTTCCGTTCGCGCTGGCGCGGCACCGTGCCGCTCGACCGCTTGTTCTGGCGCGACATGGTCTTCGTAGCCACCACTATCAGCATCGCCTCATCGGTGGCGGCACTTGTCCTGCTCAGCCTGAAGCTGCCGCTTGTCCTGGTGCTGGCGGTGCATTTCGCGCCGGTGCCTTACAACATCTTCCTGACATGGGCCGTGTGGCGGACGGCCGAGAAAGTTGGCGGTGCCAAGGCTTCGCTCGTCATGCTGGGGTCGGCGCTCTGGCTGATCGCGACAGTCGTCGTCTGACGCGGGCTGCCTGCCTATGAAAAAGGGCGGCCGGAGCCGCCCTTCGCAGGAAATGTCGACCGGGCCCTGTTCAGGCCGCCGGCTCGAATTTCAAGGCCACGCCGTTGATGCAGTAGCGCAGGCCGGTCGGCGGCGGGCCATCCTCGAAGACATGGCCGAGATGGCTGCCGCAACGGGCGCAGTGGCATTCGGTGCGGACCATGCCGTAGCTGCGGTCGACCGTGGTCTCCACCGAGCCCGGGACCGGGTCGTTGAAGCTCGGCCAGCCCGTGCCGCTCTCGAACTTCAACTTGGATTCAAACAGCGGCTGGTCGCAACCGACGCAGGAAAAGGTGCCGGCGCGCTTCTCGTAGAGCAGGGCGCAGCTTCCCGGCCGCTCGGTGCCATGGCCGCGCATGACGGCATATTGCTCCGGCGTCAGCCGGGCGCGCCATTCGGCATCGGTGCGGGTGACGGGGTAGGTGTGGGTGTCCATTTGATCTCCTCAGCCTTGGCGGCTCGTTATTGGTTGCAGCCTCATATTCGCGTCAACATAGGCATTTGTTACACGCCTGCCCAGCACCGATGTGTCCCGAGGGCTCAGTGCTTCCTTGAAAGCTGCTTGGTTGCGGCCTCAAGCCCGGCGAGCGTCAGCGGGAACATGCGGCCGCCGAAGATATCGCGGATCATGGCGATGGAATGGGTATAGTCCCAGTTCTTTTCGCTCTCCGGATTGAGCCAAACCGCGTTCGGCCATTGCCGCAGAAGGCGGCCGAGCCAGACGGTGCCGGCCTCCGGATTCCAGTGCTCCACCGAACCGCCGGGGTGCGCGATCTCGTAGGGGCTCATCGAGGCATCGCCGACGACGATCACCTTGTAGTCCGGCCCGTATTTGTGGATGAGATCGAAGGTCGGAACCGTCTCGGCATGGCGGCGTCGGTTGTCCTTCCACACGCCCTCATAGAGGCAATTGTGGAAGTAGAAATATTCAAGTTGGCGGAACTCGGCGCGGGCGGCCGAAAACAGCTCTTCGACGCTCTTGATATGGTCATCCATCGAGCCGCCGACATCGAAGAACATCAGAAGCTTCACCGCATTGCGGCGCTCGGGCCGCGTCCGCACGTCGAGATAGCCGTGCTCGGCCGTGGCATGGATGGTGCCGGGCAGGTCGAATTCTTCCTCAGCACCCTCGCGCACCCAGCGGCGCAGCCGCTTCAAGGCGATCTTGATGTTGCGGGTGCCAAGCTCGACCGCATCGTCGAAATTGCGGAACTCGCGCTTGTCCCACACCTTGACCGCGCGGCGGTTGCGGCTTTCGTGCTAGCCGATGCGCACGCCTTCGGGGTTGTAGCCATAGGCGCCGAACGGCGAGGTGCCGCCGGTGCCGATCCATTTCGAGCCGCCCTGATGACGCCCCTTCTGTTCCTCGAGCCGCTGCTTCAGCGTCTCCATCAGCTTGTCGAAACCGCCAAGTGCTGCGACCAGCTTTTTCTCTTCCTCGGTCAGGTGCCTTTCAGTTAGGCGGCGCAGCCATTCCTCGGGAATGTCGGCGACATCGATGGCATCCGGTCCGGCCAGTGCCTCGACACCCCTGAAGACATGCGCGAACACCTGGTCGAAGCGGTCGATGTGGCGCTCGTCCTTCACCAGGGCGGCGCGGGCGAGGTAGTAAAAACCCTCGACATCGTAGTCGACCAGCCCGGCTTCCAGGCCTTCCAGCAGCGAAAGATATTCCCGCAAGGAGACCGGAACACGCGCTGCCTTCAGCTCAAGGAAGAAGGGGATGAACATCGGCTATCCACCAAAGAGGAAAGTAGGCAAGACGCGAAACCACCGTTTGGCGGGCAATATGGGGAAGTCGATAAGGTCCTGGCGACCGAGCAGCAGGAGTTCCCCCAGGAAGCCGCCTCTTTCCTCCCGGTGGTTGCGATAGGCAGCCGCCAGCTCGTCCAGTTTAGCAGGCGTTTGCACCACCTCATCAGCTATGTTGTCACCGATTGCCCCCGCAACGGTGGAAACCGAGTTGGTCAGTTCGCTAAAATGTTCTGGGCTGCAAAGAATCCGTTCGGTGTGCCCGAGTTCGTGCAGTTCGTAGTTCAACTGCCGACAGAGACCATCCAGATGAGCATACTGATAGCGTGGATGAGCTGGGTTCAACAGGAATGCAACCTCCCTGCAATCAACGTCATGCGACAGATTGCCGAAGCTATACACCCAAGCCTCAGGATTGGCAGGTTCCCGTTGCCGCCACTCCTGCCAGAGAGGTCCAATCAGGGCGCCGAAACGCTTGTTCGGGCAATTGCCAGTTGTCCGGTGCAGGCCAACTATGCCAACAGCCTTCAATTGCACCGATAAGATGCCGGACGACGGACAGTCGAACCTCGAATGGATCAGATACTATCTGTTCGATAAAGGCATCAAGTTGCGCGAAGGACTGCTTTCTTAGCCCGCGCTCCCGCAACTCGAGATATCCGATATAGCTGGCATAGAGCGGCTGGAACTCGCTTTCCTGCAAGACCGCGCTTATGTGTTTCAGAGCCTCAAACCGGTCAGCGTTCCAGATCGGCCTTGCGCGCTCTGCCGGCGATTTCATCAGAGCAGATCATACTCGATGAAGCCGGTGCGGCGCGCGACACGGTCGTAGAGCTTGCGCGCGGTGGCGTTGGTCTCGTGCGTCATCCAGTAGACGTTCTTGACGCCGATCTTGCCGGCCTCCTGCTTCACGGCTTCGATCAGGGCCGCACCTATGCCCTTGCCGCGCACATCCGGATCGGCGAACAGATCCTGCAGATAGCAGTTGTTTTTCTCCGACCAGCCGGAGCGATGGTAGAGATAGTGGGTGAGGCCGACGGCTTTGCCGTCGAGCGTTGCGATAAAACCCTTCGGCTCGAATTCGCCTTCCGTGAACAGCCGTTTCCAGGTGAGGGCGTAAACCTCTTCCGGCAGCTTCGTCTCGTAGAAGGTCAGATAGTCGGTCCACAGGCGGCGCCAGTCGGCGTGGTCGGATTGCGCGAGCGGCCGGACGATGATTTCGGACATTTCTGGTTCCCTTCGATGCTTCGGCCCGAAGCTGCGTCAATGGCCGCTTGCCGGCAACGGTCCACAGCGTGGGAAAGCGCTGTTGCTGTCAGCCTAGCCCTGCCGTCTCGCCATGAAGGCAAGGCGCTCGAACAGATGCACGTCCTGCTCGTTCTTGAGCAGCGCGCCGTGCAGTTTCGGCAGGGCGTTCTTCGGGTCGGCGCGTAGATCCTCAGGCGCGATGTCGTCGGCGACCAGAAGCCGGATCCAGTCGAGCGCCTCGGAGGTCGACGGCTTCTTCTTCAGCCCCAGCACCTCACGGATTTCGTAGAACTGGGTCAACGCCGCCCGCACCAGGTTCTGCTTGATGCCGGGATAGTGCACGTCGACGATTTTGTGCAGCGTGTCGACGTCGGGAAAGCGGATGTAGTGGAAGAAGCAGCGGCGCAGAAAGGCGTCCGGCAGTTCCTTCTCGTTGTTGGAGGTGATGATGACGATCGGCCTGACGGCGGCGCGGATGGTCTCGCCGGTCTCATAGACGAAGAACTCCATCCGATCGAGTTCCTGCAAGAGGTCGTTGGGGAACTCGACATCGGCCTTGTCGATCTCGTCGATCAGAAGCACGACCTTCTTGCCGGCGGCAAAAGCGTCCCAAAGCTTGCCGCGCTTGATGTAGTTCTTGATGTCGTTGAACCTGCTATCGCCGAGCTGGCTGTCGCGCAGGCGCGATACGGCATCATACTCATAAAGGCCTTGCTGCGCCCGCGTCGTCGATTTGACGTGCCATTCGATGAGCTCCAGCCCAAGTGCCGCCGCCACCTGGCGGGCGAGTTCCGTCTTGCCGGTGCCGGGCTCGCCTTTGACCAGCAAGGGCCGCTCCAGCGCGATCGCCGCGTTGACCGCCACCATCAGGTCCTTGTCGGCGACATAAGCCGCCGTGCCTTCGAAACGCATCTTTGCTCCTCGGTTCGTTCCGGGCGACCGTAAGGATGCGGCCCGGCTGGCGCAAGGGTGGGCAGGTGATGGCGAGCCGTGAGAACCGCAGGGAAAGAATGCCAACTCTCTGGTGCTCAGGGCACCATCGGCCTATATTGGACGAGACGGTCTGCGCTTCCCGGCAGGAGACACTTTTCCCCGGGGCCTTAACGATCCTTAGGGAGCTGTCCCTGGGAAGACCCGTGGGTTTTCTCACACGGCGCCCACCTACTTTGTAGGCACCCGGGATCGACCTCTCCACCGGTTGTGTGGATCGTCACCTGCCGAAGAGGCCATATTGGGCGGATTTTGTCGTCGCGCCGCTTTGTGCGGGCTCACGAATGAAAAAGTTCGCTCCGCTGTTTATCGTTTACGCATGATCTTTTCACCGAACCGCTGACACTTCGGTGGATCATGCGGTAGAAAACGTCGCTCCTAAAACTCCATCCAAATCTGACCTTTTCTACCATGGTTACATGACATCCTTAAAAGACCTGAAAAAACAGCTGCGCAAGGAAGCACTTGGACGCCGCGATGCGCTTGATGAATTCTGGCGGGTGGAAGTCGCGCTGGAAATGGCTGAGACGGCGCGCGACCAGATTGCCTTCGAGCCCGGCCAGGTTGTTTCCGGCTTCTGGCCAATGCGCTCGGAGGTTGACGTGCGGCCGCTGATGTTCGCCATGCGCGAGAAGGGCGCGAGGCTTTGCCTGCCTGCCATTCTCGACAAGACCACCATCGTCTTTCGCGAACTGGTGCGCGGCGCGCCGATGGTCGAGATGGGCTTTGGCACGGTCGGCCCGCACGAAGAGGCCGAGGTGCTCGACCCCTCGGTGATGCTGGTGCCGCTCGCCGCTTTCGACAAGCGTGGCCATCGCATCGGCTATGGCGCCGGCTATTATGACCGTGCCATCGCCAGGCTGGTCGACAAGGGAAAGCCGCCGCGGCTGATCGGAATTGCCTTCGACTGCCAGGAGGTCGCGCTGGTGCCCGACGAAGACCATGATGTCATCATCCCGGAAATACTCACCGAGAGCGGGTTGCGCCGCTTCACGCCAGAATTGTAGATAGTTCTTTGGAACGCATGATCTTTGCCGAAAAGTCATGCAACTTTTCGGGATCAAGCGCAGATGAGACTTCTCTTTCTCGGCGACATGGTCGGCAAGACGGGCCGCACTGCTGTATGGGAACAACTGCCCGGCCTGATCTCCGACTTCAAGCTCGATTTCGTCATCGTCAATGGCGAGAACGCCGCTGGAGGTTTCGGCATCACCGAAGAGATCTTTCGCGAGACCATCGCGGCCGGCGCCGATGTCGTGACCACCGGCAACCATGTCTGGGACCAGCGCGACGCACTCGCCTTCGCGCCGCGTGAAGAGCGCTTCCTGCGGCCGTCCAATTTTCCCAAGGGCACGCCCGGACGCGGCTCCGGCGTTTACATCGCCAGAAGCGGCGCGCGCGTGCTGGTCGCCAACATCATGGGCCGGGTGTTCATGCATCCCGAACTCGACGATCCGTTCCAGGCTGGCGAGCGCGAGCTTGCCGCCTGTCCGCTCGGCGAACAGGCCGATGCGGTGGTCATCGACTTCCACGCCGAGGCGACCTCGGAAAAGATGTGCTTCGCGCATTTTGTCGATGGCCGCGCCAGCCTCGTCGTCGGCACCCACACGCACCAGCCGACCGGAGATCACCAGATCCTGAACGGCGGCACCGGCTACATCTCCGATGCCGGTATGTGCGGCGATTACGATTCCTCGCTCGGCATGGACAAGGAGGAGCCGCTCAACCGGTTCCTGTCGAAAGTGCCCAAAGGGCGCTTCGAGGCAGCGACCGGCCCGGCGACATTGTGTGGCCTCGGCGTCGATATTTCCGACCGCACGGGACTGACCGAGCGGATCGCGCCGTTTCGTCGCGGGCCGCGGCTCGAAGAAACGGCTCCGGCCTTCTGGTCATGACATTGATATGCTGGAGTATAGTACCTAACTGGCGACGAAACTGCTCTAGATCGCAGAGGGGACGACCTCCATGCAGCTCGTTGAATTCCTGGCGCCGCATTTTCAATTCGTTTCTGATCCAACCGCCTGGGTCGCGTTATTGACGCTCGTGGTGCTTGAGGTTGTACTCGGCATCGACAATCTGATTTTCATCTCGATCTTGACCAACAAGCTGCCCGAGGGGCAGAGGGCCCGTGCCCGCCGGCTCGGCATCTCGGCGGCGCTGATCATGCGGCTGGTGCTGCTCGCAACCATCTCGATCATCGTCCAACTGACGGCGCCGGTGTTCACGGCGCTAGGCCACGGTTTCTCCTGGCGCGACCTGATCCTGATCGCCGGAGGCCTGTTCCTGGTGTGGAAGGCGACCAAGGAAATCCATCACACCGTCGATCCCGACGATCACCAGGACGCGATGCTGGGCGAGACGCTCAAGATCTCGCTGGCCGGCGCGATCTTCCAGATCTTGCTGCTCGACCTCGTCTTCTCCATCGATTCCATCATCACCGCCGTCGGCATGACCGACGAGATCGTCATTATGTACGTCGCCGTGATCGCGGCAGTCACAGTGATGATGCTGGCCGCCGGGCCGCTGGCGGACTTCATCGCCAGGAACCCGACCATCGTCATGCTGGCGCTGGGATTCCTCTTGATGATCGGCATGACGCTGATCGCCGACGGCATGGGCTATCATGTGCCCAAGGGCTACATCTACGCGGCGATGGGTTTTTCGGCCCTGGTCGAAGGGCTCAACATGCTGGCGCGCAGCCGGAAGAAGTCGAAGTCCGGCGGCGGACACTGAGTTTTGAGTGGGTTGTACGCTCAGCATCATCGACCGGCTGAATCGCATCTCGAAGGCTGAACGCGACCGGAAAATCTCCGGATTGGGGGAATGTCGCGGGTTCGGTGACCCGCGCCATGGGCGCGGCTGGACGAATTGAGCCGATTTATCTATAAGCCGGCCATTCCGAGATAGAGTGCCCTGCGTCCTGACGGACACGCCAGAGGCGTTCTGAAATTTGTATCAGAGCATTTTGCAAAACGCCCGGTGGAGTTCACCTGGCTGCCGATGCTCTAGCCGAACACGACAGGGGTGCCATGGCTGGTCATTCACAGTTCAAGAACATCATGCACCGCAAGGGCCGTCAGGACGCGGTGCGGTCGAAAATGTTTTCCAAGCTGGCGCGCGAAATCACGGTCGCCGCCAAGACCGGTACGCCCGATCCTTCGATGAACCCGCGCCTGCGCCTTGCCGTCCAGAACGCCAAGGCTGTGTCGATGCCGAAGGACAACATCCAGCGCGCCATCAACAAGGCGTCCATGGGCGATGCCGAAAACTACGAAGCCGTGCGCTATGAAGGTTATGGTCCCGGCGGCGTGGCGCTGATCGTCGAGGCGCTGACCGACAACCGCAACCGTTCGGCCTCTAATGTCCGTGCGGCCTTCACCAAGGCTGGTGGGGCGCTTGGCGAAACCGGTTCGGTTTCATTCATGTGGAACCGGGTCGGGGAGATCTACTATCCGGCCTCCGCCGGCAGTGCCGACAAGGTCATGGAGGCGGCCATCGAGGGCGGTGCCGATGATGTCGAGTCGGACGAGGAAGGCCACACCATCTACTGTTCCTTCGAGAATCTCGGCGAAGTGTCCAAGGCACTGGAAGCTTCGCTCGGCGAAGCGGAATCGGTAAAGCCTATCTGGCAGCCGCAGAACAATGTTCCGGTCGACGAGGAACGCGCCCAGTCGCTGATGAAGCTGGTTGCCACGCTCGAGGACGACGACGACGTGCAAAGCGTGTACGCCAACTTCGAAGTCGACGACGAGACCTTGGCCAAGCTCAGCGCGGCGTGAGCCACCAGGTATGAGCGGAGCTCAACCTGGGATGAGCGAGAAGCCGTTGCCCGCCATCCGCATCACCTACTGCACGCAGTGCCAGTGGCTGCTGCGCGCCGCCTGGATGGCGCAGGAGCTGCTCTCCACCTTCGGCACCGATCTCGGCGAAGTGACGCTGGTGCCCGGCACCGGCGGCATCTTCACCATCTCCTGTAACGAGGTGCTGGTCTGGGATCGCAAGCGCGACGGCGGCTTTCCCGATGCGGCGAAGCTGAAGCAATTGGTGCGCGACGTCATCGATCCCGACCGCGATCTCGGCCATTCCGATCGCAAGGGCCATAAGTCAAAAGACCCCGCTTAGGCAGGATCCTTCGAGCAGGGCTTCGCATTTACCGCCACGCGAAGATGAAGCAGCCCAGCGCGACGATGGCGGTGACGGCGCGGACGTGGTTCCACATCACCCAGTCCCTGAGATAGCCGGTCCAGACGGCGCCGCCATTGCTGCTGGCCGGATCGACAGCGGCCAACGCATCGTTGAGCGGTACGTTGAAGACCATGGTCACGATCGGGTTGCCGACAAGATAGATCAGTGCGCCGGCGAGAAGCCAAAACGAACCTGGCTGGCTCCAGCCGACGACCGCGCCGGCGATGAGCACGAGGCAGACCAATCCGGTGCCGAAAAGTGCCGTCATGAAGGTTGGCGTGATGACGGTGATGTTGATCGAATTCATCGCGGCAATGCCACCGGCCGCGGGCAGACGGGTAAGTGCCGGCATGACGAAATTGGAAAAGGCGAAGAACACACCGCCGACGACACCGGCGCCGATCGCGGCGATGAAGGTGAGGGTGGGAAGAAACTTCGCGATCATGTCAGTTGCTCCAGATTTGGGTGGCGGCGGTTTCGGTTGCGTAGGCGGCGAAGTCTTTCGGGGCGCGGCCGAGCACGCGCTGGACGCCATCGGTGAGTTTTGCGGCCGCCGAGCATTTGCGCTTCAAAACATGAGCAATCCTCATATTTGCGAAACGTGATAAACCCTCGTATTTTGCGAGTCAAGCGATCTCCGGTGATAGGCGTTTGTTGGAGACAGTCATGGAAGGCATACCGGCCAACGAGCAGATCGCTTCACCGCGCCGGGCGCCGAGCCAGCAGCGCAGCCGCGAGCGGGTCGAGCGCATGCTGGCGGCCGCCTCGGCGCTGATTGCCGAGCAGGGCAGTGACGCCATGCGCATGGGTGAAGTGGCGGAACGGGCAGGGGTGTCGATCGGCTCGCTCTACCAGTTCTTTCCGGACAAGCGGGCGATCGTCTGGGCGCTGGCCGAGCGCTACACCGCCGAAAGCCAGGCCTGCATCTCGGCGACACTCGCCGGCGTCAGTGACGCCGAAGGGTTGCGACGGGCGTTTTCGGAGCTGGTCGATATTTATTATCGGCTGTTCCTGGCCGAGCCGGTGATGCGCGACATCTGGTCGGGCACGCAGGCCGACAAGGCGCTGCGCCAACTCGAACTCGCCGACAGCCGAGCCAATGCCGAATTCCTCGTCGCGGTGCTGAAGCGCTTACGTCCCGGCGCCGATCCAGTCTCCCTGGAGACCACCGCGTTTCTGGTCTGGCAAATGGGCGAGGCGGCGATGCGGCTGGCGATCTCCGTCGACCGCGAGGAAGGCGACAGGCTGGTCGCCGCCTACAAGCACATGGCACTCAGGGAATTGCTGGGCGAATAGACAGTTGAGCTTCCTATCGCGCTAACAGTTGGCGAAACCGCCAGGGACGCGCTCCTCTCCCCGTATAGTGACGGGGAGAAGGGAGTTCTGCCCAACAAAAAACCCGCCACGAGGGCGGGTTTTTCGAAATTCTGCAGGCGCAACTGGCTTAGAGGCCGAAACCTTCGAAGCGCTTCTTGAACTTCGACAGGCGGCCGCCGCGGTCGAGCAGGGTCTGCTGGCCGCCGGTCCAGGCCGGATGGGTGGTCGGGTCGATATCGAGGTTCATCGTATCGCCTTCCTTGCCCCAGGTCGAACGGGTCATGTATTCGGTGCCGTCGGTCATGACGACCTTGATGGTGTGGTAGTCGGGATGGATAGCGGTCTTCATGGCTCTGTTCCTGGCTTGCCGGCGCGGCGGACGGGCATAAGCCTGCGTCGATGCGCCCCTTTTTAAAACTCGAAGCCGGAGCTATTGAAGAGCCACGGCTTCTAAAACGGTCGGCGTGCCTATACATCAGCCGAAATTGAATCACAAGGCCGCGGCAAGCGCATATTGAGGCGCATGGATCACAAGGCGGCTAGAGGAAAACACCGGTATGGCGCAAACCAGCAGCGCAGAGGAGCGCAGACGCTCGCTCAAGCCGCTCCGGCGCCTGTTCCCCTATATCGGGCACTATCGCACGCTGGTCGTCGGCGCCGTCATCTCGCTGGTCATCGCGGCGGCAACGACATTGACGCTGCCGCTGGCGGTAAGGCGGATGATCGATCACGGTTTCTCCTCGCCCAGCACCACCTTCATCGCTGAATATTTCGCCGCATTGGTGGCGATGGCCGCGGTGCTGGCCGCGGCATCGGCAGGCCGCTACTATTTCGTCATCACGCTCGGCGAGCGCGTCGTCGCCGATATCAGGCGCGATGTCTTTGCCCATGTGACGATGCTGTCGCCGTCCTTCTTCGACACCGCCCAGTCGGGCGAGATCGTGTCGCGGCTCGCCGCCGACACCACACAAGTCAAATCGGCGGTAGGCGCAACAGCGTCGGTCGCGCTGCGCAACGTCATCCTGGGCCTTGGCGCTGTGGGAATGATGGTGGTCACCAGCCCGAAACTATCCGGCCTGGTCATAGCAGCCATTCCCATCATCGTGCTGCCGCTGGTCGCCTTTGGCCGCTCGGTGCGGCGCAAGTCGCGGCAGGCGCAGGACACGCTCGCGGACGCGACAGCCTATGCCAGTGAGCAGATCGGCGCGGTGCGCACGCTGCAAGCCTTCACCAACGAAAATCTGGTCACCGGGCGCTTCTCCGGCGCGGTGGAGGCTGCGTTCGATGCGGCGCGCGCCTCGATCTTCGCGCGCTCGTTCCTCACCTTCTTCGCCATTTTCACCATCTTCTCGTCCGTCGTGGCGGTGCTGTGGTTCGGCTCGCGCGACGTGCTCGCAGGCAATCTGTCGCCGGGCACGCTCGGGCAGTTCCTCCTTTATTCGGTGTTCGCCGCCGGGGCGCTCGGCGCGCTGTCGGAAGTCTGGGGCGAACTTGCGCAAGCAGCGGGCGCGGCCGAACGGCTGACCGAGATCCTGGCCGAGAAGCCGGCGATCCAGGCGCCGGCCGAGCCGAAGCCGCTGCCGGCGGTCGCCAAGGGCGCGATCGTCTTCGACGACGTCTCCTTCTCCTATCCGGCAAGGCCCGACCGCGCAGCCGTCCACGGCCTGAGTTTTTCGGTCAAGCCCGGCGAGAAGGTGGCCATCGTCGGTTCCTCGGGGGCCGGCAAGAGCACGGTGTTCTCGCTGATCCTGCGCTTCTACGATCCCGAAACCGGCAAGGTCATGATCGATGGCGTCGACGTGCGCGAGGCCGCTCCGGTTGCGGTGCGCGAGCGCATCGCCATCGTGCCGCAGGATGTCACCATCTTCGCGGCCAGCGCGCGCGACAATATCGGCTTCGGCCGCCCGGGCGCCAGCGAGGCCGCGATCGAGGCGGCGGCCAAGGACGCGCTGGCCGACGAATTCATCCTCAAGCTCGAGAACGGCTACGACAGCCAGGTCGGCGAGCGCGGCGTGACGCTGTCTGGCGGCCAACGCCAGCGTGTGGCGATCGCGCGCGCCATCCTGCGCGACGCGCCGATCCTGCTGCTCGACGAAGCCACCTCGGCGCTCGACGCTGAAAGCGAGACGCTGGTGCAGATGGCGCTGGAACGGCTGATGCAGGGCCGCACGACCATCGTGATCGCGCACCGTTTGGCGACAGTGCTGAAGGCCGACAGGATACTGGTCATGGATGGCGGCCGTATCGTCGAGGAAGGCACGCACCAGAGCCTGGTCGCCAAGGGCGGCATCTATGCCCGGCTGGCCAAGCTGCAATTCGAGACCGGCGCCAGCGCTTTCAGGGGCGCGGCGGAATAAGGAATTTCCGATAACGCTCAGTTCGCCTCGGTTTCGGCGTAGCCGAAATTGTAACTCCAGGAGGCGTTGTCGGCCATCTTCCTGCGCGACTTCAGATAAGGGCCGATCTCCTTGGCGGGAACCCGGTCCCCGATCGCCTTGAAAAACCAGTCGACCTGAAACTCCGTCGGCGCGCTCGACCAGCGCGCCTTGAAGGCGACAAAGGGCGTGATCACGTCGTTGGACTTCTCGGGGCCGACAAACTCGGCCTTCAGGTTGTGGACGGTACACTGATGGCGCTTGAACATCGGACTGCCGAGCCAGACTGGGCCGGTCCTGCCGACCATATCCGGCTCCGGCAGATTGCTGATGCCGACATCGGCCTTGAGCGGGAAGTTCTTGATGAGATCATCGGCATCGAGATCGCCAGCGGAAAGCTCGTAGGATTCGACCGTCGTGACGATGTTGCGGTCGCGGTCGTCATCTGTCGACAACGGCGCCAGGCTGTTCATGCCTGGATACTGCCGGTTGTAATACTGGAGATAGTCATCGGCGAGCTTGGTGGCGGATGACGAAACCAGCCTGTAGCGCATGCTGTCGGCATCCGCGCCGCTATAGGTCGTGCGCACCGTCAGCTTCAGCGCTTCGCCCTTGAGTTTGGGAAAGTCGAACGCCTCGCTGACGAAGGTGGTAGGCTCGAAAAGCTCCTTGCGCTCCATCTTTTCCATCCGCGCGCTACCGGCGACAATCGGCAGGGCGAAGCCATAGTCGGGTGGAACGAGATTCTCGGCCCTGCCGCCCTGCAGGTAATTGTTCGCGTCGATCCAGTAGACCTGGCTTTTGATCGTTGCCCTGACGATGACGTGATCGAAGGCACGGATGGTCGGCACCATCTCGCCAAGTGCCAGCCCGCCGTCGAGATCGGTCAGGGCCGGATCGGCCTGAACGCCGAGGCGGCGCAGGCTGGAGGCGAGAAGCAAGGCCTTGTCCTTGCAATCGCCGAAGCCGCTGGCGATCACCGTGCTCGGACTGCGGGGAATGTAGGAGCCGCGGCCCATGGACAGGCTCACATAGTGGATGGTGTCCTGGACCAGCCGCATCGCATCGATCCGGGCGCCTGGGGTGCCCTTGTGGATTTCGGTGTCGGCCATGGCCGGCGCGCAGAAAATCGCCAAGGCAATCAAGACGAAAAGCCGTGTGATCGCAGAAGATGTCACCGGAAAGCACCCCAGCCCGCATGATCCGCAAGTCTCGCAAGACACTGTCGGATACCACCAGTGATAGAAAAGTAGAGGCGATCCCGCAAGGCTGCCGTCCTGCAAGGATGCCTCATTGCATTCCTGTTCGACGGCAGCCGCCGCAGGTCAGCGCAAGCGGGATGGCACGACGGCCGATCTTATCCGCCGTAGCGCTGCTTCAGATGATTGACGAAATACACGGCGTTGAGCCTTTCGCCGGTGGCGCGTTCGAGCAGGTCCGGCGTCGACCAGCGCGACCCCTGCGACCAAATCTTCCTGCGGCGCCAGTCATTGATGGCCGCGAAATTCCCCTTGGCAAGGTCGTCGTCGGCGGAAGGATGCTCCCGCCTCAGCGCGGCCCATTGCTGCGCCGCCATCATCGCCCCCAGCGTATAGGAGGGGAAGTAGCCGAAGGCGGCACCCGGCCAATGGACGTCCTGCATTGGCCCGTCGGCCGGATTGTCGATGGTGGAGAGACCGAGATAGTCGCGCATCTTGGCGTCCCAGGCTTCCGGCAGTTCGGCAACCTCCAGCCCGCCCGAGACCAGCTCCTGCTCAAGCTCGTAGCGCAGGATGACATGCAAGGGATAGGTCACCTCGTCGGCGTCGACGCGGATCAGGCCGCGCTCGACGCGATGCACATGCGGCAGGATGTCGTCGAGCGACCAGGCCTCGCCGAGATGCTTTTCCACCACCGGCAGCGCCCAGCGCCAGAAGGCAGGATTGCGGCCGATCTGCTTTTCGACGAACAGGCTCTGGCTTTCATGCACGGCCATGCCGCGTGCCTTGCCGAGCGGCCAGTGCGACCATGCTTTCGGCAGGTTCTGTTCGTAGAGCGCATGGCCGGTCTCGTGCAGCACGCCCATCAGAGCCGACAGGAAATCCGATGTCTTGTAACGGGTGGTGATGCGCACGTCGCTGGGCACACCGCCGCAGAAGGGGTGGTGCGACACAGACAACGAGCCGTGCGTGAGGTCGAAACCGACCGCCGCCATCATCGCAAGGCCGAGTTCGCGCTGGCGATCTAGCGGATAGGTGCCCGAAAGCGGCTTCAGCGGATGTTTGCGCAGCCGCGCGTCCTGTATCGCCAACGCCTCCGGCACGAACCCTTTGAGGAAGGCTTTCAGGTCGGCGAAGACGGGGGTGATGTCGGCGGTGCGGTTGCCGGGGTCGTATTGCTCCATCAGCGCGTCATAGGGGGCTAGGCCGAGCACGTCGGAGCGCAGGGCCGCTTCTTCGCGCACCAGCGCCACCACGCCCTCGAGCGCCGGCTGGAAGCCTGCCCAGTCGTTCTTGGCGCGCAGGTCGCGCCACAGTTGCTCGCAGCGCATGCGTGCGGTCGTGAGGCGTTCGACGAATTCGACCGGCAGGCAGGTCAGGTTGGTATATTGCCGGCGCAACTCGGCGAGAGCCGCGCGCTGCTCGTCGTCGAGCGCCTCGCTTTCGGCCGCGGCGATCCAGTCGGATATTTCCGGCGCGGTCGCCCTGGTGTGGTACATGCCGGCAAGTGCCGCCATCGCCTCGGCACGCTTCTCACCACCGCCGACCGCCATGTGGGTCGCTTCGTCGGCGCCGAGGATGGTAAGCGCGTGCTCGAGCGCTTCGAGCTTGTGGCCGAGGTCGTCGAGTTTGTGAAAGGACATGGCGGCTTCCGTGGTTGAGGACGGCGCGAAAAGACACCAACGCAAATGCGTTGGCAACCCTCAGATGCCGTCCGGCGGGTGCTCCTTGCACGGTCTATGCCGTGCATGAAATGCTGCCGGCAACACGGGAAGGGGGAGCATATGATCGGCAACATAGTGGTCGGGCTGGTGGCCTTGCTCCATGTCTACATCGTCTATCTCGAAATGGTGCTCTGGGACACGCCGCGCGGGCACAAGACATTCCGCCTGACGCCGGAATTCGCCAGTGCCTCGAAGGTGCTCGCCGCCAATCAGGGCCTCTACAACGGTTTTCTCGCTGCCGGCCTGATCTGGGGGCTCTATCTCGGCGCCGCCGGCTTTCAGATCAAGGTTTTCTTTCTGCTGTGCGTGGCCATTGCAGGCCTCTACGGCGGCGCAACGGTCGGCCGCAAGATCCTGCTTGCCCAGACCGTGCCGGCGGCGATCGCCCTGATTGCGATCTGGCTCGGCTGGTGAGGAAAAGGACGCCCGCGGGATTGGGGTCCCGAAGGCGCCAGGTGGTCCCTTCCTCTTGGACCTTTGCGAACAAGGAATTCCTCAGCCGTTCGGATAGTTCCCGCCGTCGGCGCCGTCGCCGATCATGAAGCCGCTGCCGGTATCGACCCTCAGCCTCTGGTCGACATTGTCGAGACGGCGCAGCAGATCATGGTATTGGGCGGCCGGTATCCTGCCATGATCCGATGCGGCGATCCTCTCGGCCGCCTGGCTGATGCGGGCGGTGCGCATTTCCAGGCGTTCCGCCACGGCCGGGGTGATGCTGTTGGCGTCCCTGGCGTCCACAATGCCCTGGTGGACACCTTGTACCTGTCCGATAAGGCCCTCGATGCGCGGGCCGGTCATGTCGGTCGGATCGGTCGCGTCGAGCGCGCCCTTGTGATGGCCTGCGGCATAGGCGCCCGCCAGCGGGGCGGCGATGAGAATCGCGGTGAGGGTTGCAATCTTGAGAGATGCTGAAGAGCGCATGACGGCGCCTCCTTTTACATGGGAAGGGAGCGGTCTTGCCACTCCGCGTCCCGGACGCGGGCCGTCCGGTTCCGTCGCGTCGCGATGGGAGGCATCGCCGGCGGTTCTCGGCCCTGCGCAGCAAGCTAGGAGCGCTCCGGTGCGAAGTGTAATTAAAAAAAGATAATCTTTTCAGCCCTTGCCGGATTCAATGTGCGCGCTAGAGTTGAGGCGGTGAACAAGTTCGCGTGACTTTTAAGTGATGAGTAGTCACCGTTCGGTGAGCTTCAGTTCAATGCGGCGGTTCTTGTTGCGCGCCTCGTCGGTATTGGCGGGATCAAGTGGCTGGAATTCACCGAAGCCGGCGGCGACCAGCCGGTTGGCCGGCACGCCATTCTCGATCAGGAACTTGACCACCGAGGTCGAACGCGCCGTCGACAGCTCCCAGTTGTCGCGGTAGCGGCCAGTACCCGAGAGCGGCTTGTTGTCGGTATGGCCGTCGACACGCAGCACCCAGTTGATCTCGGGCGGGATTTCCTTCTGCAACTCGATGATGGCGTCGGCGAGTTTCTTCATCTCGACCTTGCCGGCGTCGTTGATCACCTCGGAGCCGGTCGGAAACAGCACCTCGGACTGGAAGACAAAGCGGTCGCCGACGATGCGGATATTTTCGCGGTCGGCAAGGATTTCACGCAGGCGCCCGAAGAAATCGGAGCGGTAGCGGTTCAGTTCCTGAACACGCTGCGCCAGTGCCACGTTCAGGCGGCGGCCGAGATCGGCGATCTTGGTGTTGGAATCGCGGTCGCGGGTCTCGGAAACGTTGAGCGCATCTTCCAGCGCTCCGATCTGCTTGCGGAGCGCGGCGATCTGCTGGTTGAGGATCTCGACCTGGCTCAGCGCCTGCTGACTGATCTGGCGCTGGCTGTCGAGTTCGCCCGACAGGGCGACCGCGCGCTGGTTGGCCGCGTCGCCGGCTCCCGCGCCTTGTGCCAAAAGCTGCTCGAGCCGGCTCTTTTCCGCCTGCGCCGCCGAAAGCGACGCCTGCAGGTTGGCCAGCGAATCCTCCTTGTCCTGCGTCGTCGACCGCTCCAGCGCCAGGAGCTGCGTCAGTTCGTTGATCTGCGAGTTGAGGCGGTTAAGCACGGCGTCCTTGCCGGAAATCTCGCGGCCGAGCAGGAACTGCGCCAGCACGAAAACGGTGAGCAGGAACATGATCGCCAGAAGCAGCGTCGACAGCGCGTCGACAAAGCCCGGCCAGTAGTCGATGCGGCGATCCGTACGCCGGCCCCTGGCGAGCGCCATGTCAGTGCACCCCGGGCTTCTTCAGGGCATCGGCGATCTTTTCCAGCGTGTTGCGCATCGCCTTCTGCTCGTCTGACTGGGCCTCGACCCAGTCGCGCATGATCTGCTGCTCGGAGCGCATGTTCTTGACCAGGCCGGAAATGCCGTCGGCGAGATTGGCCATGGCGGTGGCGACGCGCGGGTTGGAGCCGCCGCCATTCTCCTGCAGGCTGCGCAGCCGCTCCGACAACAGACGGATTTCATCGGAAGGTTCGGCCTTGGCAGGATCGGAGACGACGATATCGGACGACAGATCGGTGACCGAGGACAGCCAGTTCTCAAGCTCGGTGTAGAAGCGGGTCTGGGCGCGGCCCGCCTGCAGGTCGAGGAAGCCGAGCACGAGGGAGCCGGACAGGCCGAACAGCGAGGACGAGAAGGCCGTGCCCATGCCGGCCAGCGGCGCCGACAGCCCCTGCTTGAGGGATTCGAGCACCGCGGCCGCGTCTCCGGTGCCGGGATCAAGCGATTCGATGGTCTCGCGGATCGAGCCGATCGTGTTCAACAGGCCCCAGAAGGTGCCGAGCAGGCCGAGGAACACCAGCAGCCCGACCAGGTAGCGCGAGGTGTCGCGGCTTTCGTCGAGGCGCGTGGCGATCGAATCGAGCATGGTGCGCATCGAAGAGGTCGAGAAGGCCATGGTCGCGGAGCGGCCGATCATCGCTTTCATCGGCGCCAGCAGCACCGGTTCGGTCGTCTCCGAGCCGGCACGGAAGGAGTTGACCCAGCGCACCTCGCGAAACAGCCGCCCGACCTGGGCGAAGGCGAGCAGGATACCGACCACCAGCACGCCGATGATCAGCCCGTTGAGCCCGGGATTGGTGACGAAAGCCGTCGAGACCTGCCGCGTCAGGATGGCGGCGATGAAGGCTACGATGGCAAGGAAGATGACCATGGTCAGCAGAAAAACCTGCGGACTCGACAATTTATGCGGATCGTAGATCAGTACGTCGGAGCGCCTGCCCATGCCGAAGGATCTGAGAAAAGCCATCCGTGCCCCGTTTCCGATGCCGCTGCCGCCGATCACGTAGTTCGCGACTCTAAACGGAATTGTGACCAAATTGAATGGCGCTTGGCAATATTGCCTTGGCGCAAGTTTGCAGCTCGGAAACCGAATTTGGTTTCCAGGATCAAAGGCGGTTGATGACCAGACAGTCGACCATGGCCGCCAGATGCAGGCCGGCGCCGGTGACGACGAAGCCGTGCCACAACGCGTTGTGGAAGCGTAGCCCTTTCCAGGCGAAGAAAATGACGCCGCAGGAATAGACGACGCCGCCGGCGGCGATGAGCACGATCGACGTGGCTGGCAACGTTTCGACCAGTGGCTTGACCAGAATGATGCCGCTCCAGCCGATGGCGAGATAGAAGCCGATCGCCAGCCGGTCGAAGCGGCCGGGGAAAAACACCTTTATGGCGATGCCTGTCGCCGCCGCGATCCAGACCAGCGCGATCATCCCGCTGGCCAGCGGCGAGCCACCGAGCTGGGCCAGAAAAGGCGTGTAGGTGGCGGCGATCAGAAGATATATCGCAGCGTGATCGAAGCGCCGCAGGACCCATTTGACCGGTGAGGACACCGGCCACAGATTGTAGATCAGCGACACCGACAGAACGGTGAGCAGCGAAACGACATAGAAGGCGGCGGCGATGTATTCGCCCGGCCCGACCCGAAACGCCGCCAGCGCCAGCAGTGCCGAGCCGGCCGCGATCGCCAGCACGATGCCGACAGCGTGGACGATGCCGTCGGCGATCATCTCGGCGCGCGAATAGTGCCAGCGTCCGATGAACGGAATATCGGGTTGCGGCGGTGTGTTGGTCATCTCACGTCCTGTGTCACCCCGTATCTGGGAAACCGCCGGACAGTATTTCAAGCTTTGTTGCGGTTTTGCGACTGCGGCGCTTCAACGCGGCGGCAGCGGCTTTTTCACCGTCTTCAGCAGCGCGCGCTGGATGATCTCGTTGCCGGCGACGACCGAACCGTTGTCCAGCATGTCCTGCCCGCCATCCATGTCGGAGACGAAGCCGCCCGCCTCGCGGATCAGCAGCAGGCCGGCGGCGATATCCCAGGCCGACAGGCCGGTTTCCCAGAAGCCGTCCATACGGCCGGCGGCGACATAGGCGAGATCGAGCGAGGCTGAACCAAGGCGCCTGACACCGGAGACCTCGGCCATGACGTGGCGCAATTCAATCAGGAAATTGCCGTGCTGGCCGCGCCCCAGATGCGGCACGCCGCAGCCGATCACGGCGTCGACCAGCTTGGCGCGGCCGGCGACGCGCAGGCGGCGGTCATTCAGGAAGGCGCCGCCGCCGCGTTCGGTCGTATAGAGCTCGTCCATGGCCGGATTGTAGATGACGCCGGCAACGATCTGGCCCTGGCGCTCCAGCGCGATCGAGACGGCGAAAAGCGGAATGCCGTGCAGGAAATTGGTGGTGCCGTCGAGCGGATCGACGATCCAGCGGTGCTGACTGTCTTCGCCGGCGACCGTGCCACGCTCTTCCATCAGGAAGCCATAGCCCGGGCGCGCCTTCGACAATTCGGCGAAAACGATGTCCTCGGCCTTGCGGTCGGCCTGGCTGACATAGTCGCCCGGACCCTTCATCGAGACCTGCAGGTTCTGGACCTCGCCGAAGTCGCGCGACAGCGAGCGGCCGGCCTTCATTGCGGCCTGGACCATGACGTTGAGAAGGGCTGAGCGTGCCATAGAGTTTCTTCCTGCTGCCGCGCTTTAAACTTTGTCCTGATGCATGTCGGTGACCCAAAACCGGGGCCACTTTTGGGCGACATGCATCAGTCGGCGCGGCGCACGTAAGTGATTTCGTTGGTGTCGACGATGATGCGTTCGCCGGCGCCGATGAAGGGCGGCACCAGAACGCGGATGCCGTTTTCCAGCACCGCTGGCTTGTAGGAGGATGCCGCCGTCTGGCCCTTCACCACGGGATCGGCCTCGGTGATGGTCAGCGTTACATAGTCGGGAAGCGAAATGCCGATCGGCCTCTCCTCGTAGAGCTGCACCGTCACCATCATGCCGTCCTGCAGGAACGCGGCGCGGTCGCCGACGAAGTCCTTGTTCAGCTCGAGCTGTTCGTAGCTTTGGGTGTCCATGAACACCAGCGCGTCGTCCTGCTCGTAGAGGAAGGAAAAATCCTTGAGATCAAGCCGGATCTGCTCGACCGTCTCGGCTGAGCGGAAGCGCTCGTTAAGCTTGGTGCCGTTGATGAGATTCTTCAGCTCGACCTGGTTGTAGGCGCCGCCCTTGCCGGGCTTGACGGTGTTGGTCCTGACCGCCACCCAGAGTCCGCCATCGTGCTCGATGACGTAGCCGGGACGGATTTCGTTGCCATTGATCTTGGCCATGATGGGATGATCCGGGATGCTACCAACGGCCAGACCGTTGGTATGGGATGGGTCGCTGGGAAAAGCGATTTCGGGCTCCCAAGACCACAAAACACCCGAAGAGGCAAGGGAGCGAGCGGGCAGGGAGCGGCGCCGTGCGGTGCACGGGCCGTCAGGGCAGGCGATTTGCCTTCTGCAGCGCCTGCTTGGTCTGGTCGTCGTCCAAGCCTTGCAGGAAATCGTCCATCTCGGAATCGATGAGGCCGGCGCGGCGGGCGACGATGTACCAAGCGCCGGCCAGCACCAGATCAGGATCGGTGCCGATGCCTTGCATGTAGAGTTTCGCCAGGCGGTTCTGGGCGGCGACATTGCCGCCCTCGGCGGCCTGCTTGGTCCAGCCGAAGGCAGACTTCAGGTCGCGCGGGCCGCCGCGGCCCTCGATCATCCAGGCGGCGAGATCGATCTGCGCGGTATCGTAGTTCTGCCGCGCGGCCTGCGCCAGCAGGCGCCTTGCCTGGGCGTCGTCGTGCGGCTTGCCGCCGACGCCGTTGGCATAGACCTGGGACATGGCATATTGGGCATCGGCGAGGCCGGTCGCGGCGGCGCGTTCATAATAGGAGACCGCCTTGGTCAAGCCAGCATCGCCGGGATCCTGCTGCACCAGCATCTGCGCGAAATTGAACTGCGCCAGCTGGTTGCCGGCTTCGGCCGCCGCCTGCATCAGCGCATAGGCCTCCTTCGTGTCCTTCTTAACGTAGCGGCCGTCGAGCAGCATCAGCGCATATTGGAACTGCGATTCCGGCACGCCCTGCTCGGCGGCGCGCGCATACCATTTCGCGGCTTCGGCCGCGTTCAGCGGGACACCCAGGCCCCGCGACAGGATCTCGGCCACCAGCGTCTGTGCCGCCGGATCGCCGTTCTGCGCCCGCGTCAGCGCCAGATTGTAAGCGGTCTTGTAGAGCCCGCGCTGGAAAGCGCCATAGGCCGCGTCCGCGGGCTTCGCCCCGAAACGGTCGGGATTGATGCTGTCGGCCGAGGGCAGCGGTGCGGGCTCCGCCGTGGTGGCGGGCTGCGGCAGCTGCTTTTCGATCGGCTTGTCGGTGTGCACGCCGGTATCAGGCTTGGGCTGCGGCAAGGGAATCGTTTCGGCGGCGGCGGCCTGGATCATGACCGCCGCAAGCAGGGCCTGAAGGGAAAGCCTTGCCTGGGCCACATTAATCCTCGAAGCGCGGCGCGGTTTCGTCGAGCAGCGCATTGGCTTCGGCGATCGCCGCTTTCGGATCGACGCCTTCGGCGAACACCGCGCTCGACAAAGCGACGAACTCGGCGCCGGTGGCTGCCACGGTCGCGACCGACGCAAGGTCGGACCCGGCCATGACGATGCAGGGGATCTGGATCATTTGCGCCCACCACTCGCCCAGTGACAGGTTGCGCGGATGCGGCTCCGGCTTGTTGTCGTAGCCGAAGCGGCCGAAGAAGATGTAGTCGGGCCTGGCTTCGCCGAGCTCGAGCGCGTCGTCGCGCGTCTTGGCGCCGCCGGCGCCGACCATCATCTTCGCCTGGAAATGCCCGATCGTCTCGGCAAGCTCGGCCTTGGAGACCTCGACATGGATGCCATCGGCCTGGACACGGCCGGCGATGCGGGTATCGCCGGCGATGATTACGGCCACGCCCGCGGCCTGTGCCGCCGGCACGATCTGTTCGGCGAGGGCCTGGAAGGAGGCTTCGTCCATGCTATTTTCGGGCAGGATCAGCGAGGCGACGTCACCGCCCTCGAATGCGGCTGCAACGCGCGCGGCCGCCACGCCGGGCGGCGCGATCAGCACGATACGACAGCGATTTGGGGGCGTTGCTTCGTTCATGGTTCTTCGATCCCGGGTTTCGCCTATGCCGGGCGAAGATGGTTGGATTGCGGCATAGAGCAAACTGCCCGCTTTGAACAGGCGGACAGTCAGGATCGCGATCTTTGGTCCGCCGGGCAGCCGGCGCAGCGCCTTACTTGGCCGGCCCCCGGGATCGAGGTGGACGGTTTCGAAGCCCCTCAGGGTCGCGCGGCTGTTCGCGCTCGATCGGCGACCTCGACGGCATTTTCGATCGTATCGCCGACGAGGAGACCAGCACCGCCATCATCAAGGCGCAGCCGATCCGGCGGCGGCCGCCGCTTGAGGCGGCATCGGCCTCGCGGTCTTGACTCCGCACGGCCGTGGTGGAAATGGGCGACAGGTCCATCAGATGATTGTCTGAAGAACGAGGGAGACATGGCGCAGAATATCTACGACCAGCCGGATTTCTTCGCGGGCTACAGCCAGCTTGGCCGGTCGGTCGAAGGCCTGGACGGCGCGGCGGAATGGCCGGCGCTGCGCGCGATGCTACCTGACGTCGGCGGCCTGCGGGTCGTCGACCTCGGCTGCGGCTTCGGCTGGTTCTGCCGCTGGGCGCACGAGCATGGAGCCAAGGAGGTCCTGGGGCTGGACCTGTCGGAAAAGATGCTGGCCCGGGCGAGGGTGGCCGGCCCGGATGTCGGCATCACCTATGCGAGGGCCGACCTCGACCAGCTCAGCCTGCCACAAGACGGCTTCGATCTACAGCTCGCTTGCCCTGCACTATGTCGAGGACGTTGCACGCCTGTTCGGCACGGTGCATCAGGCCCTGTCGCCCGGCGGCCATTTCGGCTTTTCGACCGAACACCCGATCTTCATGGCTCCGACCAATCCCGGTTGGTCGATCGATGCCGAAGGCCGCAAGACGTGGCCTGTCGACCGGTATCTGGTCGAAGGCCCTCGCGAGACCGACTGGCTGGCCAAAGGCGTCGTGAAACATCATCGCACCATCGGCACCACGCTCAACACGCTGATCCGGGCCGGATTCACGATCGCGCATGTCGAGGAATTCCGCCCGACGGACGCGCAGACCGCGGCAAGGCCGGAGTTGATGGAAGAGCTGGAGCGGCCGATGTTCCTGCTGGTGTCGGCTCGCCGATAGGACGGTCGGAAGCATAAGGGCGTCACCGGTCCGGCGGGCCGCTACTTGCATTTGCGGTCGCCCGGCTCAAAATTCTCGGCTATTCAGGCGTTGACGCGCCTTCCCTCCAGACCAGTCCCTCCCATGTCAGGCCTGCTTCTCGATCCGTGGTTCTACGCGGCCGCCATTCCGGCGGTCATTCTGGTCGGCCTGTCCAAGGGCGGCTTCGGCGGCGCTGTCGGTTTCGTCGGCGTGCCCTTGATGGCGCTGACCATGCCGCCGGTGCAGGCGGCCGCCATCCTCTTGCCGATCCTGTGCCTGATGGACATCGTCTCGGTGTGGACATGGTGGGGCGTCTATGACCGCAAGATGCTGGTCGACATGATGCCGGGCGCCGTCATCGGCATCGGGCTCGGCTGGCTGACGGCCGCACTCGTCACCGAGGAGGCGGTGCGGCTCATCGTCGGCGGCGTCGCCATCATCTTCGTGCTGCGCTGGCTATATCTGCAGTTTCGCCATGGTGCCGACCATGCGGCCGAACCCAACCGGGTGGCCGCCGCTCTATGGGGGACGGTCGCCGGCTTCACCAGCTTCGTCGCCCATGTCGGCGGTCCGCCCTTCCAGGTCTATGCCTTGCCGATCCGGCTCGATCCCAAGGTCCTGTCGGGTACCGCCGCGATCTTCTTTGCCGCCACCAATGCACTGAAGCTCATCCCCTATTTCGCGCTCGGCCAGTTCGATACCGCCAATCTGACGGCGTCGGCCGTCCTGATGCCGTTGGCGCCGCTGTCGACGATCGCCGGTGCCTGGCTGGTGCGGCGCATGCGGCCGGAGATATTTTATCCCTTCACCTACGCGACGGTGGCGGTCGTGGCTTTGAAGCTTTTGTGGGACGGGATCGCCGGCCTTCTTTGAACAGGGTCAGGCGGCGCTGGGCACCATGCGCCGTGACCGGCCAAGCGCCAGGGCGCCGCCGCCGGCAAGGATGAGCACCATGCCGGCCAGGACGGCGAAGTCGTGCAAGGTCGGCTTCAGCACCATGTCGGCGATGATGACCAGCATCACAGCGTAGTCGAAGCGCGCCGCCCGCAGGATGCGTTGGCCATGGGCAAGTGCTGCCGGCGTCACGCCATCCCTGGCGATCATCGCGGCCATGCGGTCGGCTGTCGGCTTGAAGACGAACATGCCGATGCAGAAGGTCGCGGCGTAGCCGGCAAGGCCGATCAGGATCCACAGTTCGGAGAAGCCGACCCAGAACCCGCACATGGTCAATCCGAAGGCCAGCGTCAGCATCGACATCGGCGCGAAGAAGCGGTTGCCCAACTCGCCCGTGGCGCGCATCGCCTGCAGCGTTCCCTGGATGTTTCCCGCCCGATCCGCCAGCGTCGCCAGCACCATCAGCGTGAAGCCGCCCCCGACCCACAGGGTCGCCGAAACAATGTGCAGCAATTTGACGATGGAATACCAGTCCATGATTTTTCTCCCCGGTGCAAATGCAATGGTAAAGGGCGCCGCGCGCCACCGCGCTCGTCCGCCGCCCCCGATGGCCAAGCGTTTAGCGCCGCGCCTGTTTCGGAACGATGTCGTGAAAAAACTGGCTCTGTTTCAGCTTCGGCAACGTAAGAAGCGCCGATAGGGCGAACATGCCGCCCGCTTTCTGTTATTGTGAGAAGCATCGGGAGGGGTAGGCGCGACATCGTCCAGAAACATTGCCGATGCTAATGCGCCGATGCCGGCAGCCCGGTGGCGACAGAAGTCGCCTGACGATCAACTCATTCCCAGCTCGGGAAAAGGCAATTCGGGGGACTAAATGCAAGGGGTAGCACGGAATTTCTTCACGCTGGCCGTCATCTATGCGCTGTGCGGCATGGCGCTTGGCATCCACATGGCGATCAGCGAGGACCATGGCCAGATGCCGACCCACGCCCATGTGATGGTGGCCGGCTGGCTGATGTCGGCGGTCTTCGCGTTCTTCTATCATCTGTTTCCGGCAGCCGGGCAAAAGACGATCGCCATCGTCCATTTCTGGCTGACCGCGATCAGTGGCATCGGGCTGATGATCGGCCTTTACATCCTGCTTGCCGGAAATCCGGGAATCGAGCCGCTGCTGGGAATCGCCTCGATCGGCTTCTATGCGGGCATGCTGCTGTTTGCCTTCATCGCCTTGCCGGTGGTCTGGAAGAAGGCCTGACCGGTGCCTGGCGGAGCCTTGGAATTGTGCTGTTACGGCACAGGAACCAGGCATTCGCTCAAAAAACATCAGTGCCGTTAAAGGTTCATTAAGCTTTACAGGCGTTTACTATGAGCATCCAGTGATCTGGATTCTTACCGAGTGGTTGGAGCCACTTTGTTTGACGCCTCCCTGTTAAACTCCTGAGAGCCGCCTTATCCGCGGCTCTTTTTTTGTCCGCCGTCCGGCGGCACCCAGCGCGGCCGATCACTGTTAACCTTCTGTTAAACATGTGCTTGCCTTCACCCCCGGTGAAGCGCATTTTCAAGCTTCAGTCATATAGGGTCCCGGGTGTATCGGCAGTGAGCCGTATCGGCCGGTTGCAAGTGCAGGGGCGTATCAATGAACGAGCCTTCGAAGGGCAGCGCGAAAACCGTGAAGCTGGCGGAGCGCCGGGTTTTTTCGCACTCCTTCAAACCGCTCTACCAGGAAGGCATGGGGCTGGTCGAACAGGCGGCGGAATATCTCGACGGCAAGGGTCGCGTCGAGGCCAAGAAACTGTCGAGGCTGGCTGCTACGCTCTACGCGGCCGAATCGATTCGGCTGACCACGAGGCTGATGCAGGTTGCCTCGTGGCTGCTTTTGCAGCGCGCGGCCAATTCCGGTGAGATGACCCGCGACCAGGTCGCTTCGGAAAAGTCCAAGGTGCGCCTCGACACGGCTTCCGCCCACGACGAAGCAGCCGGCTGGGCCGAATTGCCCAAGGATTTCCTCGACCTCGTCAACCGGTCGCTGCGCCTGCAGGCGCTGGTGCGCCGCATGGATGATGAAATCTATGGCGCGGGCGCCGTGATCGACATGCAGCCAATGGCTCGCCGGCCCAATCCGGTTTCGGACCAGATCAGCCTGCTCAACACCGCCTTCGCGCGCAACTGATACATCTCCGGAAACAGTCTCTACACTTTGGTTGCCGTTTCCGGTTTGTTCACATTTCGCTGGCATCGCTGTCCGCCCAAGGGGTAGATTGGTCGGATGGGGGACGCGATTCGCATCATCGGTATCGATCCGGGGCTCAGGCGCACCGGCTGGGGCATCGTCGAGAGCCTCGGCAATTCGTTGCGCTTCGTCGCGTCCGGCACCGTGCGGTCCGAAGACAAGGCGGCGCTGGCGACGCGGCTCTGCCAGCTGCATGACGGGCTTGCCGAGATCCTGCACCAGACCATGCCGCACGAGGCGGCAGTCGAACAAACCTTCGTCAACAAGGATGCGGTAGCGACGCTTAAGCTCGGCCAGGCGCGCGGCATCGCCATGCTGGTGCCGGCACGGGCCGGCCTTGTCGTCGCCGAATATGCGCCCAATGCGGTGAAGAAGGCTGTCATCGGCGTCGGCCATGGCGACAAGAAGCAGATCCATGTGATGGTGAAAGTGCTGCTGCCGAAGGCTATCTTCGATACCGAACATGCTGCCGACGCGCTGGCCATCGCCATCTGCCATGCGCATCACCGGCAGAGTGCCGCCTACCGATTGGCGGCATTGGCATCATGAGAGGCCATGGCCAATGATCGGCAAGCTCAAGGGGACGCTCGATGAGATCGACGAGGACCACTGCCTCGTCGACGTGCATGGGGTCGGCTATGTCGCCTATTGTTCGGCGCGCACGCTGGCCACGCTGCCTCCGCCCGGCGAAGCCGTGGTGCTGTTCATCGAGACCTATGTGCGAGAAGACATGATCCGGCTTTATGGTTTCCAGTCGGCGCTGGAGCGCGAGTGGTTCCGGCTCCTGATGAACAATGTGCAGGGCGTCGGCGCCAAGGTGGCGCTTGCCATCCTCTCGACGCTGACACCTGCCGATCTCGCCAATGCGATCGCCCTGCGCGACATCGCCATGGTCAGTCGCGCGCCCGGCGTCGGCAAGAAGGTGGCGGAACGCATCGTCACCGAATTGAAGACCAAGACGCCCGCTTTTACAGGTGCCGCCTCGGGCACGATCGGCCTGAAGCAGGAACTCGGCGAAGGCGTGGCGCCAGCGCCGATCACCGACGCGGTTTCCGCGCTGGTCAATCTCGGCTATTCCCGTGACATCGCAGCCAATGCGGTATCGGCGGCACTGAAGACGGCGGGCGAGGGTGCGGACGCATCCAAGCTGATCCGCTTCGGGCTGAAGGAACTGGCGCGGTGATTGCTTGAAAGGCAAATTCCAGCTAGAACGCATTTGGTAAGTAGTTTCTCGGAAAGTAAGAAAAATGGGCGCGTATGCAAGCCTGACATCGAAAGGCCAGCTTACCATTCCAAAGGATATCCGTGACGCTCTGTCGCTCAAGACGGGTGACATGATCGCTTGGACGGTCATGGACGGCTATCTGATCGGAACGCCGCGCAATCTCGACTTTGCCGACCTCGCCGGATTCCTGGGGGATCCGCCAGGTGGCCCGGCATCGCTCGAAGAAATCGATGCCGCGGTGCGCGAGGCTGTCGGACGGCACGTTGTTGGAGATGAGCCGAAGGGCGGGAATGAGGGCGCGTGACGTCGATAGGTATCGATACCAACGTTTTGCTGCGAATGGTGCTGAACGATGACGCTGAGCAAAGGGCGAAAGCTCTCGTTTTCGGCAACGGTCTCAATGAAGACAATCCGGGTTTTGTCAGCCTGATCGTCCTTGTCGAGTTCAACTGGTCGTTGATTTCACGCTACAAGCTGCCCAAAGAGCAAGTTCTGACTGCGATCCAAAGGCTGCTAAAGATCAGGACACTGGTTTTCGAGGACTTCGATGCCATCGTGGTCGCACTCGAGAGATCCAACATGCCCCAGGTGGACTTTGCCGATGCGCTGATCGCCGAGCACAACCGGAATCTGGGCTGCTCTCACATGGTCACGTTCGATCCGCGGGCTGCAGGATCCATCGCGAGCATGGAGCTGCTGGGATGAGCCTTTCCCCCCGTCTCATTGCTCCGGAAAAACGCGGCGAGGATGCCGACCAGACGCTGCGCCCACAGACGCTCGACGACTTTGTCGGGCAGGCCGCGGTGCGGGCCAACCTCAAAGTGTTCATCGAGGCCGCCAAGGGCCGCAAGGAGGCGCTCGACCATGTGCTGTTCGTCGGGCCGCCGGGTCTCGGCAAGACGACGCTGGCGCAGATCATGGCGCGCGAACTCGGCGTCAATTTCCGCTCGACCTCCGGGCCGGTCATCGCCAAGGCCGGCGATCTCGCCGCGCTGCTGACCAATCTCGAGGAAGGCGATGTCCTGTTCATCGACGAAATCCATCGGTTGAACCCGGCGGTGGAAGAGATCCTCTATCCGGCGATGGAGGACTTCCAGCTCGACCTGATCATTGGCGAGGGCCCCGCGGCGCGCTCGGTCAAGATCGACCTTGCGCGCTTCACCCTGGTCGCCGCCACCACGCGGCTTGGCCTGCTCACCAATCCGCTGCGCGACCGTTTCGGCATTCCGGTGCGGCTCAATTTTTATACGGTTGAGGAACTGGAGCAGATCGTGCGGCGCGGCGCCCGCATCCTGCAGATGCCGCTCGGCGACGACGGCGCGCTTGAAATCGCGCGGCGGGCGCGCGGCACGCCACGCATCGCCGGCCGGCTGCTACGCCGCGTGCGCGATTTCGCTTCGGTGGCCGGCGATGGCCATGTCGACCGCCTGATCGCCGACGAGGCGCTGACACGGCTCGAGGTCGACGCGCTCGGCCTCGACGCGCTCGACCGCCGGTATCTGTCTATGATCGCGCGCAATTTCGGCGGCGGACCGGTCGGCATCGAGACGATCGCCGCCGGCCTGTCCGAGCCGCGCGACGCCATCGAGGACATCATCGAGCCCTACCTGATCCAGCAGGGCTTCATCCAGCGCACGCCGCGCGGACGCATGCTGACGGCCAATGCCTGGCGCCATCTCGGCCTCGAGGCGCCGAAGGACCTGACACAGCAGCAGATCAACCTGTTCCAGGAAGAATAGGCTCCGGCGGGTTTTCAGGCCGGGATCAAGCATCCGTGAACGTTCCTGCGCAAAATCTACGCGTCCTCGTCGATTTGCCGGCGCAATCTTGAATTATCTCGCTTCAATCCAGGCGCCGGGGCCTTAGAATGATAACCAGACGCGGGTTTCTGCGCTTAATCGGCGGGTCGTTCCTGACCGCGGCCGCGCTCGGCGCTTATGCGGTCGGCATCGAGCCGATGCTGCTGACACATGTGAAGCGCTACGCGCTGACGCCGCCGCACTGGCCGGCGGGGCTGAAGCTGCGGATCGTCGCGCTCGCTGACATCCATGCCTGTCGACCCTGGATGACGCAGGAACGAATTGCCTCGCTCGTCGGCGATGCGAATGCATTGCAGCCGGATCTGATCGTGCTGCTTGGCGACTACATCGCCGGCATGCCGCTGGTGACGGGACCGGTGACGCCCTCGCAATGGGCGTCAGCGCTGTCGGGTCTCAAGGCGCCGCTCGGCGTGCTGTCGATCCTTGGCAATCACGACTGGTGGAGCGATGGCTTCGCGCAGCGCGCCGGGGCCGGCCCGACGATCGCGCGCAAGGCCTTGGAGAAGGTCGGCATCCCGGTGCTCGAGAACGATGTTGTGCGCCTGGAGAAGGACGGACTTGGCGTCTGGATCGCGGGTCTCGCCGATCAACTGGCGCTGCTGCCCGCCAAGAAGGGCGACGGGTTCAAGGGGCTCGACGATCTCGACGGCACGCTGGCCAAGGTCGCGGATAGTTCTCCGATCATCCTTCTCGCCCACGAGCCGGATATTTTTCCGATCGTTCCCTGGCGGGTTTCGCTGACCCTGTCGGGTCATACCCATGGCGGGCAGGTGCGGCTGTTCGGCTATTCGCCTGTCGTGCCGTCAGATTTCGGCAACCGCTATGCTTATGGCCATGTCGTCGAGAACGACCGCAACCTGATCGTCTCGGGCGGGCTCGGCTTCAGCATATTGCCGGTCCGGTTCGGCGTGCGGCCGGAAATCCTGCAGATCGATCTCGGTTGACGTTCCTTAATGCATGTCGCCCAAAAGTGACCTCGGTTTTGGGAAAACGACATGCATAAAAACAAAGAATCTAACGCGCGTCGCATGAATCCGTTGGCACCGACGCGTTTTAGACTGGCGCTTGTCAGACGCAGATCGCTCCCTCAACTCCTATCGATGAGACTTCCCCAGTCATAAGGCCATTCGTGCTTGGCAAAATGAAACGGACGATATCGAAATCGAATCAGCTTTTTAAGACACGGTAGTGCAGGCGCAGCGTTGGACTACGCCTGTCGTCTACTCCCAAGAGACTCAAACGAAGATCGGATGCGTTCGGCGCTACCATCGGAATCCCTTTCGCAATGACAACAGGTTCGAGTGCCAGGATCACTTCGTCGATTAGCCCCTCCTGAGCGAATGCGGCGTTAAGCTGCGAACCACCAGCGAGCAAAATTCTGTTCGATCCAGACCGCATGAGAAATGCAACCGCTTCCTGCGGCGACGATGCGCGGATCGAACCCGGCTGGGTGGCGAACATGCTATCCCGCGTCACGACCACCAATGGCAGTTCCGCAAACTGACGGCGTACGGATTGTTCGAAAAGCTGGTGTGTTACGCGGCCCCAAATGATGCCATCACAGGCGCCAGCCAGCTCGAGAAACATCTCCCAATCGGTCTTCGACAGGAAGTCTTCTGATTGATCCTCGCGCGCGGCCATCCCGTTAAGCGAGACGGCCATCCACAGCGTTACAGTCATGACGGGCACCTCTTCTTGAACACGACGGCTCCGAACTATCGCGACAGGTCGATCCGAAAGCCTCGTGCCATCACGTCAAGACGTCAGCCTTGAACGAATGTGTTGCCTGGATTGAAGATATAATTAGAGGTTGCTGATGCCAAGCACGGAATCGAACTGGCGTCGCCTCACTGGCCCTCGCCGGGCCAGGGAACCCACAGGTCGAGATTGAGGCCGCGCTTCATCGAGAGGGTCGCCGCGTGGCTCGGCGAGGCCAAGGCCAGCAGCACGAGTAGCGCGGTATCAAAGTCTTGATCATCGCCCTCAACAGTGCCATCCGATGCCGTGTCGCGCGCGGAACAGGTGCCTTGCCGCGACTGAAAAAGGAAGCGCAATGGGCGATCATGGTGAATCGGCGACGCTGCTGGCCGGCCTTTCCGGTGCGCTGACGGCATTCGGCCACCGGCTGCTGGCGCGGGTCTATTACGCCGACACCGATTTCTCCGGTGTCGTCTACCACGCACGCTATCTCGAATTCCTCGAGCGTGGCCGCTCCGATTATCTCAGGCTCACCGGCGTGCATCACACGGAACTTGCCGACGGCAAGCATGGCGAGAAGATCGTGTGGGTGGTGCGCCGCATGGAGATCGATTTCCGCATCCCTGCCCGCATCGACGACATTCTGACCATCGACACCCGCACGGAGGCCATTTCCGGCGCGCGCATCTTCATGGCGCAGCAACTCAAACGCGGCGACGAGGTGCTGGTCGAGGCCAAGGTCGAGGCGGCGATCATCGGCGAGAACGGCCGCCCGAGGCGCTTTCCCAGGGAATGGGTCGCGGCCTTCATGCCCAAGGCGGTTTCCGACAGGTGAACAGGCGGATAGGCCGGACAACTGCCAGTGCCTTGCCCCTGGGGCGCGGCAATGCGCCGCGCCTTATATACTAACCCATCCTTAACCATAACGGTTCATGAAGAGAGTGGTGAAGATTGACGCTATCCGGCGCCTTCCTTTCACCAATATTTGCCCCGAAAAGGCCGGGAAAGGCACGGTTTGGGGTGTCCGGTAGCTTCGTGCGAACCGACCACAAGGGATGCCAGGGGCCAGCCGGCAGCTTCGCCCGGAAAATCTTAAGGACGTTACGATGGAAAATATCGCACTCGCCGAACCGGGCGCGCAATTGTCGATTTGGGCGCTGTTCATGCAGGCCAGCTGGGTGGTCAAGCTGGTCATGATCGGGCTGCTCTGCGCCTCGGTCTGGACCTGGGCGATCATCGTCGACAAGCTGGTTGCCTATGGCCGCATGCGGCTGGCGCTGAACCGCTTCGAGCAGATCTTCTGGTCGGGGCAATCGCTGGAAGAGCTCTACCGCACGCTTGCCGACCGCAAGACGTCAGGCATGGGCGCGATTTTCGTCGCGGCGATGCGCGAATGGAAAAAGAGCTTCGAGAAAGGCGCCAAGTCGCCGCTCGGCCTGCAGACCCGCATCGACAAGGCGATGGATCTGGCGCTGACCCGCGAGATGGAGAAGCTCGAGGGGCGCCTTGGCTTTCTCGCCACCACCGGCTCGGCCGCCCCGTTCATCGGCCTGTTCGGCACGGTCATCGGCATCATGACCTCGTTCCAGGCGATCGCCGGTTCCAAGAACACCAGCCTTGCGGTGGTCGCGCCCGGCATCGCCGAGGCGCTGCTGGCGACGGCCATCGGCCTGCTCGCCGCCATTCCGGCCGTCATCGCCTACAACAAGCTGTCATCGGATGCGAGCAAGCTCGCGGTGCGCATGGAAGGGTTCTCCGACGAGTTCTCCGCCATACTCTCGCGCCAAATCGATGAAAAAGTCGCGCCGAAGGCCTGAGGAGCACAAAGATGGGTATGTCCGTAGGCATGGCAGGGCGCGGCGGGCGCGGCCACCGGCGGCGCGGCCGTCACCATGGGCTGATGTCGGAGATCAACGTCACGCCGATGGTTGACGTCATGCTGGTGCTGCTGATCATCTTCATGGTCGCGGCGCCGATGCTGACGGTCGGCGTGCCGGTCGACCTGCCGGACACGCAGGCCAAGGCGATGAATGCCGACACGCAGCCGATCACCGTCTCGATCGATGCCGCGGGCAAGATCTACCTTCAGAATACCGAAATCCCGATGGACGATCTGGTGGCCAAGCTGCAGGCGATCTCCAAGACCGGCTATGATGAGCGCATCTTTATCCGCGGCGACAAGTCGACGGACTATGGCACCGCCATGAAGGTCATGGCTCGTATCAATGCGGCCGGCTACAAGAACATGGGCCTGGTTTCATTGCAGGAACAGGACCAATAGACGCGCGATGAGGACCGGCCTCACCACATCGGTGATCTTGCATGCCGCGGTGCTGGCCTTCGGCCTGTTCACGCTGTCGGCACCAGCCGCGCTTCCGTCGGCGGACGTCGAGTCGGTCGCGGTCGATATCGTGCCGATGGAGGCCATCGCGCAGACCTTGCAGGGCGACAAGAAGGCCGTGATGCATGAAAAGCCGGCGCCGCTGCCGACGCAGCGTCCGGACATCGTGCCGAACGCGCAGAAGGTCGGCGAAAACAGCGTCGATACCGACAAGCCGATAACGCCCGAAGCCAAGCCGAAGCCCGTCGACATGACCTCGGCTCCGCCGCCCGCCCCGACTCCGACCGAAAAGCCGAAGCCGGAGGATATGCCGAAGCCGCAGGAGAAGCCCAAGCCGATACCGGCGACGGAAGTGGCGCCGGCGCCGCAGCCCAAGGAAGAGGTGAAGCCCGAGCCCGTCAGGCAGACGGAGCCCAAGCCGTCGCCTGCCAAGGAGCCGACCCCGACGCCGCCGCCGGACAAGACCGCGGCCATCGAGCCGACGCCCGCGGTCAAGCCTGATGCCGTCGCCCAGGCGATCGCCA
Source organism: Mesorhizobium sp. B2-4-12 (assembly GCF_006441575.1). NCBI lineage: Bacteria > Pseudomonadati > Pseudomonadota > Alphaproteobacteria > Hyphomicrobiales > Phyllobacteriaceae > Mesorhizobium > Mesorhizobium sp. B2-4-12. The sequence goes on along the minus strand of NZ_VFVC01000008.1, from coordinate 95,844 downwards.
AGGACCAGCCCGACGACGCCCAGCTTCCGGACTCCGCGCCCGCGCCGCAGGCGCGGCCGAAGCCGCAACCGCAGCCGAGCCAGGCCGAAAGCGCCAAGGCGCCAGAACGCAAGGATGCCGAAAAGCCGGTCAAGGAAGCGTCATCCAAGCCGAAGTCCGACGACAAGCAGTTCAATGCCAATGAAATCTCGGCCCTGCTGGACAAGCAGAAGCCCTCCGGCGGCGGCGCCAAGCGCTCGACCCAGCAGGCCTCGCTCGGCGGCGACAAGGATCAGGGTCAGAAGCTGTCGAAGTCGGAGCAGGGCGCTTTGGAAAGTCAGTTGGGTGGCTGCTGGACCTTGCCGGCCGGGCTGGAAGGTTCGGAGAATTTCGTCGTCATCGTCCGTTTCAACCTGGACACTTCCGGCAAGCTCAATGGCCGTCCTGCCGTCGAGAAATCGAGCGGCAACCGGCAGTTCGACGAAAGCGCGGTGCGCGCGGTCCAGAAATGCGACATGGCCGGCCTGCAGGTGCCCGCCGGCAAACAAGACATCTGGTCAGACATCAGGGTCACCTTCGACCCAAGGGAAATGCTCGGCCTCTAGGCCCGGCGTCCACACAGTCAAAGAAGAGAAGCGAGAAGATATGAGATCTTTCCTCAAGCCGCTCCTGACGATTGCAGCGATGGCGCTGGGCATGACGGCTGTCGTTCCCATGCCGGCATGGGCGCTCGTCGAGCTCAATGTCAACAAGGGCAATGTCGAGCCGCTGCCGATCGCAGTCACGGATTTCCAGGGCGGCGATGCGCTTGGCGCCCAGATTTCCCAGATCGTCACTGCTGACCTGAAGCGCTCGGGCCTGTTCGCACCGATCGACAAGAGCGCCTTCATCGAAAAGATTTCCAACCCGGACGCGGCCCCCCGCTTCGACGACTGGAAGGTGATCAACGCGCAGGCGCTGGTCACCGGCAGCGTCAGCAAGGAGGCCGATGGCCGCATCCGCGCCCAGTATCGGCTGTGGGACACCTTCGCCGGCCAGCAGATGGCCGGCGAGCAGTTCTTCGCCAATGATGCCAATCAGCGGCGCGTCGCCCACATCATCGCCGACGCCATCTATGAGCGGCTGACCGGCGAGAAGGGCTATTTCGACACGCGTGTGGTGTTCATCGACGAGTCCGGCGCCAAGAACGCACGCAAGAAACGGCTTGCCATCATGGATCAGGACGGCGCCAACGTGCGCTACCTCTCGGACGGCAGGTCGATCGTGCTGACGCCGCGCTTCTCGCCGAACCGGCAGGAAATCACCTACATGTCCTATGAAAGCGGCCAGCCGCGGGTCTATCTCCTGCAGATCGAGACCGGGCAGCGCGAACTGGTCGGCAACTTCCCCGGCATGACCTTCGCGCCGCGCTTCTCGCCCGACGGCCAGAAGGTGATCATGAGCCTGCTGCGCGACGACGGCAATTCCAATATCTTCGCCATGGATCTGCGCAGCCGCTCGACGACAAGGCTGACCAATTCGACGGCCATCGACACCTCGCCGTCCTATTCGCCCGATGGCAGCAAGGTGGTGTTCACCTCCGACCGTGGCGGCCGCGCACAGATCTATGTGATGGGCGCCGACGGGTCGGGCCAGACTCGCATCTCCTTCGGCGACGGCGTCTACTCGACGCCGGTGTGGTCGCCGCGCGGCGACCTCATCGCCTTCACCAAGCAGACCGGCGGCGAATTCCAGATCGGCGTCATGAAGACCGACGGTTCGGGCGAACGCATCCTGTCCTCCGGCTTCCAGCAGGAAGGGCCGACCTGGGCGCCGAACGGCCGCGTCTTGATGTTCTTCCGCGACTCCAATGGCGGCCCGAAGCTGGTTTCGGTCGATCTCACCGGTCGCAACGAGCAGCCGATCCCGACCTCGAACTTCGCGTCCGATCCGGCCTGGTCGCCGCTGCTGGAATGAGTTGCACAGAGAAACACTGCATTGTCGAAAAGGGGCTTCAAGGCCCCTTTTTCACGCCTTGGTCGCGTTTTGGCCGCATTTCGGCCTAGGGTCCGCGCGCAATGTCGCCCCTGGTTCAGCGTTGGGCGTAACGGTCGCGGACGGCGGCCTAAACCAAATTTTAACCGTGTTTCTTGAATGCCGGTTAACCCAAACGTGGTTACTGGGTGATCAACGAAATCACTCGAATGCGAAGGAGAGGCGGCATGGGCCGTATCGCAGCACTGACCAGAAATCCCGTCATGATCGCGCTTGTGGCGATGCTCGCCATCGCCGGTTGCGCCTCGAAGAAGACGCCCAACAGCGCGGCTGACCTCGGCCTCAACGGCGCCGGCGCCGCAACGCCCGGCTCGGCGCAGGACTTCACCGTCAACATCGGCGACCGCATCTTCTTCGATACGGACTCGTCCTCGATCCGCGCCGACGCGCAGACGACGCTTGCCCGCCAGGCGCAGTGGCTGAACCAGTACAAGCAGTATGCCATCGTCGTCGAAGGTCACGCCGACGAACGCGGCACGCGCGAATACAATCTGGCGCTCGGTGCCCGCCGCGCCGCCGCCACCCGCGACTTCCTGGTTTCCAAGGGCGTTTCCGCCAGCCGCCTGAAGACCATTTCCTACGGCAAGGAACGTCCGGTCGCGGTGTGCGACGACATCTCCTGCTGGTCGCAGAACCGCCGCGCGGTCACCACGCTCAGCGGTGCCGGTTCCTGATCGGCAAAAATACAACACAGGTTTGGGAAAGGCGGCCGGGAGGCCGCCTTTTTCATATCGGGGCCGCGGAAACAAAATTTGGCCGAAGTCTCGCGCCCTGCTATGAGCCGAGGGCGCTTGGCTGGTCCCACCCCGATTGGAAGGCGCGAACAGACTAACGACACACGCGAGAGGCACATGCATTTGAGATCGGTTCTGAGCGGCACGCTTGCGGCGCTACTCCTATCAGGCGTCACCGCCCTGGCTAGCGGCCTGGGGGCTGATGGCAAGGCGCAATCGACCGACAGCGGCTTTTCCTTCCATCTGCCCAGCATCGAACTGCCCAGCCTCTTCGGCGAGAAGAAGCAGCAGGACCAGGTTCAGCTCGCGCAACAGTCGAACGGCGCGGGCGCGACCGGCCTCGAGGACCAACTGCGCCAGATGAACGGCAAGATCGAAGAGCTCAATTTCCAGATTCTGCAGATGCAGGAGCAGATCCGCAAGCAGCAGGAAGACAACGAGTTCCGCTTCCAGCAGCTCGAAGGCGGCGCGCAAGGCGGGCAGCCGGCCGGACAGAAGAAGTCGCAGGCTGCACCCGCCAATGGCGACAACAGCGTGGCCGAGGCACCGGCCACGCAGGCGCCGGTCGATACCGGCAACCGGGCCGCCAGCCAGTCGTCCGGCGGCCAAAGCGTCGAAGACGTCATCGTCGAATCCTCCGATGGCGACCCGGGCAAGGTGATCCCTGGAAAGGGCGCGCCGGAAAAGAATTTCGGCACCATCACGGTCGACAAGAACGGCAATGTGGTCGATGCCGGCGGCAGCACCCAGGCGACCGCGCCTGCGCAGGATGCCGCTCCGGCCACCAGCGCTCCGGTCCCCAACGCTCCGGCCAAGTCCGGCAAGCCCAACGGCACGGTGGTTGCCGCACTGCCTTCGACAAAAGATCCGGAAGAGCTCTACCGCAATTCCTACCAGTTTATCCTGTCGGGCGATTACAGCACCGCCGAGCAGGGGTTCCGCGACCATATCTCTCGTTTCCCCAAGGACGCCAAGACGGCGGACGCGCATTACTGGCTGGGTGAATCCCTGCTCGGCCAGCAGAAATACCGTGACGCCGCCGAGGTCTTCCTCGCCGCCAGCAAGGATTATCCCAAGGCCAAAAAGGCTCCCGACATGCTGTTGAAGCTCGGCGTGTCGCTGGTTGGCCTCAAGCAGCACGATGTTGCCTGCGCCACCTTCAGCGAAGTCGGCAAGCGCTACCCCGATATCTCGAATGCGCTCAAGGACCGCGTCAAGCAGGAGAAGGCCCTGGCTGCCTGCTGATGCTCGATCCGGAGCCTGATCTTTCGACAAGACTTCTTTCGCATATCGATTTTACCAGCGGCGCCGTTGCGGCCGTGTCCGGCGGCAGCGACTCGACCGCCCTGCTTCTCCTCCTCAAACAGTATCTCGACCGAACCGCGCCGTCCGCCAGGCTGCTTGCGGTGACGGTCGACCATGGCCTGCGGCAGGGTTCGGCTGCCGAGGCGCAAGCCGTGGCGAAGCTTTGCGCGGAACGCGGCATCGCCCACCGAACCCTGGTCTGGTCCGGGCGCAAGCCATCGACCGGCCTGCCCGCCGCGGCGCGGGAAGCGCGTTACCGGCTGCTGGCGGAAGCGGCGCGAAGGGAAGGCATCGACCTGATGGTGACCGGCCATACCGCCGACGACCAGGCCGAGACAGTGCTGATGCGGGAAGCCCGCGAAGAGGGGCTGGCCCGTGAAGAGGGAGCGGGCCGCGAGGAGGGCCGTGGCCTTGCCGGCATGGCGCCGGCCACCCTTCACGACTGGCGCGAATGGATCGTGCGGCCGCTTCTGGGCACGCGGCGCGCGGCGCTTCGCGACTTCCTCAGGCGCCAGAATGTCGGCTGGGCCGACGATCCGACCAATGCCGACGAGACCTACGAACGGCCGCGTCTGCGCGCGGCACTTGACAGGGGTGCCGGCGCGCAACGCATGGATGGCGCCCTGGCACTGGCGGCGCGGGCGGCCTTGGACCGCACGCAGCTTGGTCTGGCCGCCGCCGAGGTCATCCTTCGCTTTGCCAGCCAGCCAGCAACGGGGCTCATCAGGCTCGATCCGGCTCTGCTGTGCGCCGGCGACGACCGTGCGGCCGTTTATGCCTTGCGCATTCTCCTGGCGGCGTCAGGCGGGATTGCCTTCCTGCCGGACAAGGCCCGCAGCGAGGCGTTGTTCGGCCGGCTTAGGGCTGGATTTCTTTGCGCCACATTGTCGCGGACCGTCGTCGATTTCCGTCGTGCTGGCATCTTCCTGCACCGCGAGATGCGCGGCTTGCCGCCGGCAGCCACCGTCCTTGACGCCGCCATCTGGGATGGCCGTCGCCAGATCACGTTGCACGACGGCAACGGCGCATTGTTGATCGCGCCGCTTGGGGCAGCAGCGGCGAAACGGCTGGCGACCGGCGAGGGCGAGACACCGCAAAGCCTGATACGCGCGGCGTTGGCGGCCGAGCCCGCAGCGCGGCAAGCCGTTGAGAATCCTGGTTCGGCGCCGGACTGGCCGGTATCGCCACGGTTTGAGGCGCGGCCGGTCATTGCTCCCTTTGCGCGCTTCCTGCCGTCTTTCGATCTGGCGCCGGCGCGGGCCGCGGCCTTGCTGATCGGCACGCCACCGGTTCCAGCGCCGCCATTGGCCGGCCATAGTGCAGGCCGATCATGGGCGAAAGCTTAACCCACACGTGCTGTTATGCTTGGCAAGGGGAAGTGCTCTCCCTATGTTAGGCCCAAGTTTCCTCTCATGATGCGTGTCCGCCCGCGGACGCCAACGGGACAATTGATGAATCCGAACTATCGCAACCTCGCGCTCTGGGCGATCATAGCGGTCCTGCTCATCGCCCTGTTCAATCTGTTCCAGACGCCGCAGACGCGCGGGGCTTCGAGCGATGTGCCTTATTCGCAATTCCTGCAGGATGTCGCGGCGGGCCGGGTCAAGACGGTGACCATTGCGGGTGCCCGCATCAACGGCACTTACACCGACAATTCCAGTGGCTTCCAGACCTACTCGCCCGGCGATCCCTCGCTGGTCTCGCGGCTGCAGGACAAGAACGTCACCATCAATGCGCGTCCTGAGACCGACGGCTCCAATTCGCTGTTCGGCTATCTGATCTCGTGGCTGCCGATGATCCTCATTCTCGGCGTCTGGATATTCTTCATGCGCCAGATGCAGTCCGGATCCGGCCGCGCCATGGGTTTTGGCAAGTCGAAGGCCAAGCTTCTGACCGAGGCGCATGGCCGCGTCACCTTCCAGGACGTCGCCGGCGTCGACGAGGCCAAGGAAGACCTGGAAGAGATCGTCGAGTTCCTGCGCGATCCGCAGAAGTTCCAGCGGCTCGGCGGCAAGATCCCGCGCGGCGTGCTGCTGGTCGGCCCTCCCGGCACCGGCAAGACGCTGCTCGCCCGCTCTGTCGCCGGCGAAGCCAACGTGCCGTTCTTCACCATTTCGGGTTCGGACTTCGTCGAGATGTTCGTCGGCGTCGGCGCGAGCCGCGTGCGCGACATGTTCGATCAGGCCAAGAAGAATGCGCCCTGCATCATCTTCATCGACGAAATCGACGCGGTCGGACGCCATCGCGGCGCCGGTCTCGGCGGCGGCAATGACGAGCGCGAGCAGACGCTGAACCAGCTGCTCGTCGAGATGGACGGCTTCGAATCCAACGAAAGCATCATCCTGATCGCCGCCACCAACCGTCCCGACGTGCTCGATCCGGCGCTGCTGCGTCCGGGCCGTTTCGACCGCCAGGTGGTGGTGCCGAACCCCGACATCGTCGGCCGCGAGAAGATCCTCAAGGTGCATGTGCGCAACGTGCCGCTGGCGCCCAATGTCGACCTGAAGGTCGTCGCCCGCGGAACGCCCGGCTTCTCCGGCGCCGACCTGATGAACCTCGTCAACGAATCCGCGCTGATGGCGGCGCGGCGCAACAAGCGCCTCGTCACCATGGCCGAGTTCGAGGACGCCAAGGACAAGATCATGATGGGCGCCGAGCGCCGCTCGTCGGCCATGACGCAGGCCGAGAAGGAGTTGACCGCCTATCACGAGGCGGGTCACGCCATCCTGGCGCTCAACGTGCCGTCGGCGGACCCGCTGCACAAGGCGACCATCATCCCGCGCGGCCGCGCGCTGGGCATGGTGATGCAGTTGCCGGAAGGCGACCGCTACTCCATGAGCTACAAATACATGATCTCGCGCCTCGCCATCATGATGGGCGGCCGCGTCGCCGAGGAGTTCAAGTTCGGCAAGGAGAACATCACGTCCGGCGCCTCCTCCGATATCGAGCAGGCGACCAAGCTGGCGCGCGCCATGGTCACCCGCTGGGGCTTTTCCGACAAGCTCGGCCATGTCGCCTATGGCGACAACCAGGAGGAAGTGTTCCTCGGCCATTCGGTAGCGCGCACGCAGAACATCTCGGAAGAGACGGCGCAGATCATCGACGCCGAAGTGCGCCGCCTGATCGACGACGCCTATTCGACGGCCAAGTCGGTGCTGACCAAGAAGAAGAAGGAATGGATCGCGCTGGCGCAGGGCCTGCTCGAATATGAGACGCTGTCGGGCGACGAGATCAAGCAGCTGATCGCCGGCCAGAAGCCCGCGCGCGACCTCGGCGACGACACGCCGCCCAGCCGTGGCTCGGCCGTGCCGAAATCCGGCGGCCGCCGCAAGAAGGGCCCCGAGCCCGAAGGCGGCATGGAGCCGCAGCCGTCAAGCTGAGGAAGAGCAACACCCACGACAAACGCCGCGGATCAAACCGCGGCGTTTTGCTTTTGGGGACGGGAGAAGATGTAAAGCTGTCCGGGAATCGCATCGCGGCGTTGGCAATTTGCGAAAGTCGATGTGACGTCTAATCCCCCCTTGTAGGGAGATGCCCCGGCAGGGCCGAAGCGGCGCTGTCCCGCCGGTATGTCAAGGAAAGCCTTGCGCCCACGGGCTTTGGACTCCACCAGGCATAGTTTCCTTCCTCAATCGCGGTTTCGCCGAACCACCTATCCCGCCTGCGCGAAGGCGAACCCAAGCGGGATTGAAGCCGCGATCCCTCGCGTCCCCCTCTGTCCTGCCGGACATCTCCTCCAAAAGGGGTGAGATTGGCAGCGTCGCCGACGGCGCTTCCTTGCAGCGCCCATTGACCTCGAGCCCAACAAAAAGCCCGCGAACCTTGCGGTCCGCGGGCCTTCGTCAACCGTTGCGAAACGAGATCAGCTCTTCAGCTTGGCATTGCAGAGGCTGTAGAAGCCGCCACCCTTCTGGATCCACTTCAAGCCGCCAAGCGTCTTGGCATCCTTGTTGGCGTAGTACTGTTCAAGGCAGGTGTGCATGCGACCCTTGGCCGGGGTCTCGGTGGCGAATTTCGGCGAGATGGCGGTCGGGAAAGTCACGCCCTTCGGCGCGGCGACAGTCGGCGTTGCCGGTTCCTTGGTGTAATTTGCCTCGCTGGGAGCCGGCACGGTCTCGTCATCGGATGCGCCGGCACCGCATTCGCTCTTGCGGAAGTCGTTCCACTTCATGCCCTTCAGCGTATTCGCCGTCTTTGCAGCCTGGTACTTGGTGCTGCATTCGGCCATGGTCAGGCTCTTGCCACCGCTGGCGGCGGGAGCCGCGGCAGCCTTGGTGGTGGCAGGCTTGGTGGTGGCCGCCTTGGTGGTGGCCGCCTTGGTGTCGGCGGCAGCCGATGCTCCGGCGGCGCATTCGGTCTTGCGGAAGTCGTTCCACTTCATGCCGTTCAGGGTGCCTGCGGCCTTGGCAGCCTGATACTTGGTGCTGCATTCCTTGGCGGTCAGGCCCTTGGCCATGCTGTCGGCGGTCGCGGCGGCGGGTTTGGTGGTCTTCGTGTCTGCTGCCTTGGTGTCGGTGGCCTTGGCATCGGTCTTGGTCGCCGCGGCGTCGGTGCCGCACTGTGCCTTGCGGAATTGGTTCCAGGTCTGCCCGGCAAGTGTCCCCGCATCCTTGGCGGCGTTGTACTTCGTGCTGCACTCGGCCATCGTCAGTGCGTTGGCTGGCGCGGCCAGAAACAACGTCACGACGGCAAGGCCGGTCAGAGTGGCAAGTCGGTGGATGAGCATAGCGTTTCTCCGTTGCTGCAGCCCATTAATACGTCCCAGCGAATCAATAGCGCTCAACGGTCGGTTGCGCCAGATGCCAAGTGAGGTATATATCGGCGGAAGCTGGTTTTCCCGATAAGGTGATGAAATCATTGTCCCTTACCGGCCCGAAACAAGGTTTTCCGCGCGCATTTGCGCCGGATGGCTCGCAAAACTGGCATATTGCGGTGTCGGAGGGCCGCCATACTGCGTTGCGGCCACGTTGTGTACGGTGCACAACAATGATTTTCTAAGGATCGTAACATATAATCACACAATGTGATCATGGCGCATCGGCCAATTGTGGCATGACGTGCCGGATAAGAACAATCGGGGATACCGACTGGCATGGCAGGAAATTACTTCGGAACGGACGGCATTCGCGGGCGCGCCAACAAGTTTCCGATGACCGCGGAAGTGGCCATGCGGGTCGGCATGGCCGCCGGCCTTTCATTCCAGCGCGGCAGCCACCGCCATCGTGTGGTCCTGGGCAAAGACACCAGGCTTTCCGGCTACATGATCGAGAATGCGATGGTGGCCGGGCTTTGCGCCGCCGGCATGGATGTGTTCCTGCTCGGCCCGATTCCGACGCCGGCAGTCGCCATGCTGGTGCGGTCGCTGCGCGCCGACATCGGCGTCATGATCTCGGCTTCGCACAATCCCTACTACGACAATGGCATTAAGCTGTTCGGCCCCGATGGCTACAAGCTCTCGGACGAGATCGAAGAACGTATCGAGAGCATGCTCGACAAGGATATCGAACTGGCACTCGCCGATTCGGACGGGCTTGGCCGCGCCAAGCGTGTCGATGGCGTGCATGACCGTTATATCGAATTCGCCAAGCGCACCTTGCCGCGCTCGATGTCGCTTTCGGGCCTCAGGATCGTCGTCGATTGCGCCAATGGGGCGGCTTACAAGGTGGCGCCCGAGGCGCTGTGGGAACTCGGCGCCGAGGTCGTGGCCATCAATGTCGAGCCCAACGGCTTCAACATCAACAAGGAATGCGGTTCGACCCATTCGGCCGGACTGCAGAAGAAAGTGCATGAAGTGCGCGCCGACATCGGCATTGCGCTCGACGGCGATGCCGACCGCGTCGTCATCGTCGATGAAAACGGCGCCATCGTCGATGGCGACCAGATCATGGCGCTGATCGCGGAGTCCTGGCATCAGAGCGGGCGGCTTGCCGGTGGCGGCGTTGTCTCGACCGTCATGTCCAATCTCGGCCTCGAACGCTTCCTGGGCGACATGAAGCTGCAATTGCACCGCACCAAGGTCGGCGACCGCTATGTGGTGGAGCATATGCGCGCGCATGGGCTCAATGTCGGCGGCGAACAGTCGGGCCACATCGTGCTGTCGGATTTCTCGACCACCGGTGACGGGCTGGTGTCGGCATTGCAGGTGCTGGCCTGCATCAAGCGGCAGGGCCGCCCAGTCAGCGAACTGTCGAAGAAGTTCGAGCCGGTGCCGCAGATCCTGAAGAATGTCCGCATCGCCGGCGGCAAGCCGCTCGAGGAAGCCCCGGTCAAGGCCGTCATCGAGGATGCACGCCACCGTCTCGGCAAGGCCGGGCGGCTGGTCATCCGCCCGTCCGGCACCGAGCCGCTGATCCGTGTCATGGCCGAGGGTGACGATCCACAACTGGTCGAGGCGGTCGTCAACGACATCGTCGAGGTGATCTCGGAAACACGCAGCGCCGCCTGATCCCAATCGCGCCCGAAGGACGTCGCGTCCGGTGCGCCCGGAGTGCGTCACGCGCTCCGCTTGCATCGAAGCCCGCCCTCCCGGCGGGCTTTTCGTTGGCCGGAGAACCAGCCTCCGGCTTCGAAATCCTCGTCGAATTCCCTCGGATTTCAGAGATTCGTGGTTAATCGACAGGGTTAAACGGCTTTTAACCTTTGCAATTCATTATCCACGCCTGAAAGCCAATCTTATTCGGGCGCGATCGCGCTCCGGGGTTCCGAGGGGTGACAAGCATGTTCAATACAGCAAGAAAGGCCTTGTTTGCCGCGCTGTTCGCGGGCCTGGCCTGGCCGGTGTTCGCGGCCGACCTTCCAGAACCGGTGGTCGAAGAGGCCCCGCCACCGGTCTACGAGCAGCCGGTCGATGTCGGCGGCTGGTACATCCGTGGCGATATCGGCTATCACAAATCCGATGTCCGCGGCATCGACTATATGACTTACACCGTCGACCCCTGTAACTGTTCGGTCACGCCGGGCAGCAAGAGTTTCGACTATGGCAGGCTTAAGGGCGGTTTCTCGCTCGGCGGCGGCGTCGGCTACAAGATCAACGATCATTTCCGCACGGACCTGACCGCCGACTACTGGTTCAAGTCGAACTTCAACGGCGGTACCTCGGATATCAACGGGACTTCAACCGAAGTATCGAAGATGAGCGCCTTGCTGCTGCTCGCCAACGCCTATGTCGATATCGGCACCTGGCACGGCATCACGCCCTATGTCGGCGCCGGCATCGGCGGCGCGCGCGTCAAGTGGGATGATGTCTACGACCCGAACACCACCGAGCATAATCCCGGAGCATCGAACTGGCGCTTCGCCTATGCGCTGATGGCCGGCGCTTCCTACTGCCTGACCGATAAAATCATCCTCGATGCGGGCTATCGCTTCTCGCATATCCAGGGCGGCCGCATGTTCGAGTGGGACGTGACCAGCTCGGGCCCTGGCTTCGACCGTGGCATCAACACCCATGAAGTGCGCGGTGGCCTGCGCTATCAGTTCGGCGGCAACAACGGGTGCGCCGCACCTGTTGTGGCCTACCAGCCCGAACCCGAGCCGGTCTACACCAAATAGGACTTTCCAGCTCTGATGGTTACGAACCGCCCGGCTCAGCCGGGCGGTTTTCGTTCGTGCGCTAAGTTTCCGTTCGAAATCAATTCGCTAACGCTCTGTTAGCCTTAACCGTGACTTAACCACTATGGTTAACAATGCTTCCTGAAACGATGGCGGCCGCCGTGATTGCAGGCGCCAAATCCGGGAGTCGGGACCATGACACTCACATCGCGTATTGTGCTGGCGGTTGCCGGACTCGGCCTTTTGCCACTGACACCGGCACTCGCCGCCGACTACGATCCGCCGATCTATGTCGACCAGGCGCCTGATTACGTGCCGGTCGAAGTCGGCTCGGGCTGGTATCTGCGCGGCGATGTTTCGTATCTGGCGCAGAAGAGCTTCAAGAACGAGGATTTCGCCTTTACGCCTGCCAGCTTCGACGACAAGGAAGATCCGGTCTTTGCCAGCATCGGCTTCGGCTATCACTTCACCGATTATCTGCGCGCCGATCTCAATTTCGGCTATCTGCCCGGCAACAAGATCGGCATCGGCTATGACGATACGGCGATCGTAACGCCGCCGGCAACTTCGACCGTCGCTTCGGCGTCCCTGACGAATTACGCCTTCACGGGCATGCTCAACGGCTATGTCGATCTTGGCACCTATGTCGGGATAACTCCCTACCTCGGCGCCGGCGTCGGCATCGTGCGCAGCACGCGCAAGCTCTCGGCGAGCTATTTCACCAACAATAGCGACCCCACCGACGATTTCGTCCAGAGCGACGACAAGACCCAATATTCGTTCGCCTATACGTTGAATGCGGGCCTTGCCTATCAGGTGACCAAGAACGTTTCCGTCGACCTGGGCTATCAGTACTTCTCCGCCCCCAGCGCCGAATATGTGACGGCAGCAAGCCTGACCTCCTTTCCCGTTCACAAGGGGATCAGCAATCACCAGGTCAAGCTCGGGCTGCGCTACGACCTCTGGTAGGCTCCGGACGCATCAGGACTTTGACGGCGGATCCGTGCGGTCCGCCGTTTGCGTTTGAAGTCACGACATCCTGATCGCAGAGTGCCAGTATCCTGGCAGCGACAAAAACTTTTCCCTTGACGCCTGAAGCCTGAACGCATATCGCCGTCCGTGGGCCACCCCTCCCCAACGAGGGGCCACTATCTGGAAGGATAGACCACGATGACGACTCCCGCGAAGCCCGGACTCCGTCCGGCAAATCCCAATTTTTCCTCAGGTCCTTGCGCAAAACGCCCCGGCTGGTCGGTCGAGGCACTTAAAAACGCTGCGCTCGGGCGTTCCCACCGTGCCAGGATCGGCAAGACCAAGCTCGAACAGGCGATCGAGCTGACACGGGAAATCCTCCAGGTTCCTGCCGGCTACCGCATCGGCATCGTGCCGGCGTCGGACACCGGCGCGGTCGAGATGGCGCTGTGGTCGCTGCTCGGCGAGCGCGGCGTCGACATGGTCGCCTGGGAGAGTTTTGGCTCCGGCTGGGTCACCGACGTGGTCAAGCAGCTGAAACTCGCGGATGTGCGCAAAATCGAAGCTGGCTACGGCGAATTGCCGGACCTGTCCAAGATCGATTTCGACCGCGACGTGGTCTTCACCTGGAATGGCACCACATCGGGCGTGCGCGTGCCGAACGGCGATTTCATCCCGGCGGACCGTAAGGGCCTGACCATTTGCGACGCCACCTCGGCGGCATTCGCGCAGAGACTCGATTTCGCAAAACTCGATGTCGTCACCTTCTCCTGGCAGAAGGTGCTGGGCGGCGAAGGCGCGCATGGCATGCTGATCCTCAGTCCGCGCGCCGTCGCGCGGCTGGAAACCTACAAGCCGGCCTGGCCGCTGCCGAAAATCTTCCGCCTGACCTCGGGCGGCAAGCTGATCGAAGGCATCTTCAAGGGCGAGACCATCAACACGCCGTCGATGCTGTGCGTCGAGGACTATCTCGATGCCCTTCAATGGGCGAAGTCGATCGGCGGTCTGGATGCGCTGGTCGCCAGGGCGGATGCCAATGCCGCGGTTCTCGACGGTTTCGTCGACAAATCCGCATGGCTCGGCCATCTCGCCGTTGAGCCCGCGACGCGGTCGAACACGTCCGTATGCCTGTCCTTCACCGACCGGCAAGTCGCAGCGCTTGACGCGGACGGGCAGGCGGCGTTCGCCAAGGCTCTCGTCTCGGTGCTCGACAAGGAAGGCGTCGCCTACGACATCGGCTCCTACCGCGACGCGCCTCCCGGCCTTCGCATCTGGTGTGGCGCGACGGTCGAGGCGTCCGACCTCGAAGCGCTATTGCCCTGGCTCGACTGGGCCTTCGCCGCGCAGAAGGCATCGCTGAAAGCGGCTGCCTGAGATTTCGGTGGCGGCCCGCGGGCCGCCCATTCCCCGGATCAATCCCATTTTCAAGGAGGCCGCCATGGCGCCCCGTGTTCTCGTTTCCGACAAACTCTCTCCCACCGCCGTGCAGATCTTCAAGGATCGCGGCGTCGAGGTCGACTATCTGCCCGATCTCGGCAAGGACAAGGAAAAGCTGCTCGAAGTTATCGGCCAGTATGACGGTCTCGCCATCCGCTCGGCGACCAAAGTCACCGAGAAGCTGATCAATGCCGCGACCAACCTCAAGGTCATCGGCCGCGCCGGCATCGGCGTCGACAATGTCGATATCCCGGCGGCCAGCCGCAAGGGTATCATCGTGATGAACACGCCCTTCGGCAATTCGATCACGACAGCCGAGCATGCCGTTGCGATGATCTTCGCGCTTGCGCGCCAGATTCCGGAGGCCAACGCCTCGACCCATGCCGGAAAATGGGAGAAGAACCGCTTCATGGGCGTCGAGATCACCGGCAAGACGCTGGGCGTCATCGGCTGCGGCAATATCGGTTCGATCGTCGCCACACGTGGCGTCGGACTGAAGATGCATGTCGTCGCCTTCGATCCGTTCCTGTCGGACAGCCGCGCCGAGGAGCTCGGCGTCGAGAAGGTCGAGCTCGACGAGCTCTTCGCCCGCGCCGATTTCATCACCCTGCACACGCCGCTGACCGACAAGACGCGCAACATCATCGACGCCGCCGCCATCGCCAAGATGAAGAACGGCGTGCGCATCATCAACTGCGCGCGCGGCGGGCTGATCGTCGAGGCCGACCTCGTCGCGGCGCTGAAGGGCGGCAAGGTGGCGGGCGCCGGCATCGACGTCTTCGAGGTCGAACCGGCGGAGCAGAACGCCCTGTTCGGCATGGACAATGTGGTGGCGACACCGCATCTCGGCGCCTCGACGGCGGAAGCACAGGAAAATGTCGCGCTGCAGGTTGCCGAACAGATGGCCGACTATCTGATCAAGGGCGCCGTCTCCAACGCCATCAACATGCCGTCGATCACGGCGGAGGAAGCACCGCGGCTGAAGCCGTTCGTCAAGCTTGCCGAAGTGCTCGGCGCCTTTGTCGGCCAGGTCACGGAAGATCCGATCAAGGAGGTCGAGATCCTGTTTGACGGCTCGACCGCGACGATGAACACACGCGCCCTGATCAGTGCCGCACTCGCCGGCCTGATCCGGCCGCAAGTCGCCGACGTCAACATGGTGTCGGCGCCGATCATGGTGAAGGAGCGCGGCATCATCGTCGCCGAGGTCAAGCGCGACAAGTCGGGCGTCTTCGACGGCTACATCAAGCTCACTGTCAAGACCGAGCACATGACGCGCTCGATCGCCGGCACCTGCTTCTCGGACGGCAAGCCGCGCTTCATCCAGATCAAAGGCATCAACCTCGATGCCGAGGTCGGCCAACATATGCTCTACACGACCAATGCCGATGCGCCCGGCATTATCGGCCTGCTTGGCACCGTGTGCGGCGAGAACGACGTCAACATTGCCAACTTCCAGCTTGGCCGTAACCGGCCGGGCGGTGATGCCATCGCGCTGCTCTATCTCGACGCGCCGTTCCCGGAAAAAGTGCTGGAGCAGGTGCGGGCGCACAAGTCGATCGACTCGGCCAAACGGCTGCAGTTCGACGTGAGCGCGGTTTAGGCCCACACCGTCGCAATCAGGCGCACGAGACGTCCCGTGTGCGGGCAAGCACGCGGGACGTTTCGTTTAGCCTCGGTTTCAGCCGGCGGACCGCATCCCGCGGCGGACGCTGCCTTACCCGATTCCTGCACAGTTCGGTCCTTCCCGGGCCGTGATTGACCGTGCGAGCTTGGCGCCTGGTCCAAGGATTACTTTTCAACTTCCTGATATATTAGCCGGCGCCGATAAGCATAAAGCCTGGCCTAATCTAACGATTTTGTGATCTGCTTGACGATGCGGATTTCTTTCCGCAGGCTGTCATCAATCGACCCGCCTGGCTTGAACTTAACGGTTTTGGTCATGATTTAACGCGCAACTTCCGGTGCGCGCTCGTTGCTGTCAAGGTGCCTTGGATGGATCATCGCAATACTGTCAGGCTGAATCGGCGCCTTTTTCTTTCATCGGTCGCGATGTTTACGGTCACGGCGACTTCGGCAAGCCTTGCCCGCTCTTTCTCCGGCTCCCTGCCTTGGGCACCCCTGTCGTCAGATCCGCCGATGCAGGTGGTCCCTGGCGGCTGGCAATTTTTCACACCGCAGGAAGCGGCTCTTGTCGAAGCCATCGTCGACCGCATCATCCCCGCCGACGATCTCAGCATGGGCGGCAAGGAGGCGGGCTGCGCCGTCTATATCGACAGGCAGTTGATGGGCGCGTTCGGAACCTCGAGCCGGCTTTATACGCAAGGGCCATTCCTGCCCGCATTGCCGACGCAGGGATATCAGGGTGAGGCCAATCCGGCCCAGCGCTACCGCGTCGGCCTCGCCGCCATCGATGCCTTCCTGAAGCAACGCGACGGCAAGACATTCGCAGAACTGCAGCCGGCCGATCAGGATGCGTTCCTGACGGCCATGGAGGCGGGTAAGATCGAACTGCCCAATGGCGTCAAGGGGCCCGGCTTCTTCGGACTTCTTCTGCAGAACACGATGGAAGGGTTCTTTGCCGATCCGGTCTATGGCGGCAACAAGGACATGGTGTCGTGGCGCATGCTCGGCTTCCCCGGCGCGCGCTATGACTACCGGGACCATGTCAGCAAGCACAATCAGCCCTATCCGCGGCCGCCCGTCTCCATCGAAGGCAGCCCGGAATGGCTGGGCAAGAGGAGCTGACCATGACGACGATACTGCCCCGAAAGGATGTCGTGATCGTCGGCCTCGGCTGGACCGGGTCCATCCTTGCGCATGAATTGACGGACCAGGGCCTCGACGTGCTGGCCATAGAACGCGGTCCATGGCGCGACACGGCCACCGATTTCAACATCGGCTATGCACAGGACGAATTGCGCTACGATGCGCAACGACCCGTCGCAGACAGCGCTGCCGATGCGCGATTTCGGTTCCTTCCTGCCCGGCAACGGGGTTGGCGGCGCCGGCGTGCACTGGAACGGCCACACCTGGCGATTCTGGGATTCGGACTTCCAGACGAAAACCAACCTGACCAAGCGCTATGGCGCGGCCAGGATCGCGGATCTCCAAGTCGAGGACTGGGGCGTGACCGGCGCCGAAATGGAGCCTTACTACGACCAGTTCGAATATTTGGCGGGCATTTCGGGCAAGGCCGGCAACATCAAAGGCAAACTGCAGGAAGGCGGCAATCCGTTCGAGGATCCGAGGGCGCGGGACTATCCGAACCCGCCGATGGAGATGACCTACGCGCCGACCTTGTTCGCCGATGTCGGCCGGTCGATGGGGCTGCATCCTTTCCCGACGCCGTCAGCCAACATGTCTCGCACCTATGTCAATCCGCTCGGCATCACCATGGGGCAGTGCACCTATTGCGGTTTCTGCGAGCGCTTCGGCTGCGCCAATTATTCCAAATCAAGCGCCCAGACCACCATCCTCCCCGTCCTGATGAAGAAGGCCAATTTCGAGGTCCGGACCGACAGCGAAGTGCTGCATGTCGATCTTACCGCCGGCGGCAAGTCGGCGCGTGGCGTGACCTATGTCGACACGTCAGGGCAGGAATTCTTCCAGCCGGCCGATCTCGTGCTTCTGTGCGCCTACGGGCTGCACAATGCCCGCCTGATGATGCTCTCCGGCATCGGCAAGATCTATGATCCCAACACCGGCGAGGGGACGGTCGGCCGCAATTACTGCTACCAGACCAATGCCGGCGTGCAGGTGTTCTTCGACGACAAGAACTTCAATCCGTTCATCGCGGCCGGCGCGCTCGGCCAGACGATCGACGATTTCAATGGCGACGCTTTCGATCACGGTGCGCTGGATTTTGTCGGCGGCGCGGGCATCAACTGCATCCCCACCAACGGGCGCCCGATCGGCACCAGGCCGACGCTGCCCGGCACGCCGAAATGGGGCAGCGCCTGGAAGAAGGCGACCGTCGAGGGCTACAAGAGCACGCTCGGCTATTCCTCGCAGGGTAGCAGCTACGCCACGCGCACCAACTATCTCGACCTGGACCCGAGCTACAAGGATCGCTTCGGCCGGCCGCTGATGCGCGTGACGTTCGATTTCCCCGACAACGACATCCGGATGTCGAACTATGTATGCGACCGGATGGAGGGCATCGCCAAGGCGTTCGGCGGCAAGCAATACAGTGTCGGCCGCCGTAAGAAGGGTTGGGACAGCGTCCCCTATCAGAGCACCCACAATACCGGCGGCGCCATCATGGGAACCGACCCGAAGAGAAGCGCGGTCAACACCTTCCTGCAAAGCTGGGATGTGCCGAACGTCTTTGTCATCGGCGCGTCGGCCTTCCCGCAGAACGCCGGCAAGAATCCGACGGGAACGGTCGGCGCGCTTGCCTTCCGTGCCGCCGACGCCATCCGCAACCAGTATCTGCGCAATCCCGGCGCACCGCTGGTGCGGGCATGAGAACGCTCACCGCCATCCTCACCGCCGGCGCGGCGCTCCTGGCGATCGCTCCGGCAATCGCCGCCGACCAGGCGGACCAGATCATACGCGGTCAGTACCAGGCCGTGCTCGGCGATTGCGCGGGTTGTCACACGAGGCCGGACGGCAAGCCCCTGGCCGGCGGCCTGCCACTGGAAACGCCGTTCGGCACGCTGGTGGCGCCCAACATCACGCCCGACCACGAGACGGGCATCGGCAATTGGTCGGAAGACGATTTCCGCAACATGATGAAGACCGGCACCGGCCACAATGGCGTGCGGCTCTACCCCGCCATGCCATATCCCGCCTATACCAAGATGAACGAGCAGGACATTTCCGATCTCTGGGCCTACCTCACCACGGTCGAGCCGGTGCCGAACAAGGTCGAAGCCAACCAGCTGCCGTTTCCCCTGAACATCCGGCTGGCGATGTGGGGCTGGAATCTCCTCAACTTCACCGAAAGCACTTTCACGCCGGATCCCTCCAAGTCGGCGGAATGGAACCGCGGCGCCTATATCGTGCAGGGGGCGGGGCACTGCGGCACCTGCCATACACCCAAATCCTTCCTCGGAGCCGACCAGGACAGCGGTTTTCTGCAAGGGGCGTCGCTGCAGGGCTGGTTTGCGCCCGACATCACCAACAATGCCCAATCCGGCCTTGGGAAATGGTCGCAGGAGGATCTGGTTACCTACCTCAAGACCGGCGTCAACGCGCATTCGATCGCGTCCGTTCCGATGGCCGAGGCCGTCGAAAACTCGACCTCGAAAATGACGGATCCGGACCTCAAGGCTGTTGCCGTCTATCTCAAGAGCCTGGGCTCGGGCACCGGCAATGCGCAAGCGCCAAAGCCGGACGAGGCGCGGATGGCCGCGGGCGAGGCGATCTACCATGACAATTGTTCGGCCTGCCATGGTGACGATGGTGCCGGGGCCGGAGCTCTGTTCCCGCCGCTCGTCGGCAACTCGATCGTGGCGCAAAACAATCCCGAAACGCTTGCCCGGGTGGTTCTCGCCGGAAGCCAGGCTGTCCATACGGCCGGCGCGCCGACGACACCTGCCATGCCTTCGCTCGCATGGCGCCTGAAGGACCAGGAAGTCGCCGACGTGCTGACCTATGTGCGCGGCAGCTGGGGCAATTCCGCTCCGGCGGTCTCATCCGACGATATTGCGGCGGTGCGCAAGGAATTGGTGCGGTAGCACTTTACCGGCGGGCCGGCACGGCCATCCTTCGCCCGCTATATTCGGCAAGCGCGATGCCGCCCAGCACGAGCACGAGTGCCAATGCCTGATAGAGCTGGAACGTCTCGCCGACGATCAGCACCGAAAGCAGCGTGCCGAAGATCGGCACCAGATTGATGAACAGGCCGGCGCGGTTGGCGCCGATCAGCTCGTTGCCCCTGATGTAGAGGATCTGCGAGATGACCGAGGCGCCGATCGCGGTGTAGACGATGACTGTCCAGCCGCGCGCGTCGGGCACGATGACCTTGCCGGCGGCTATTTCCCACAGGACAAAGGGCAGCGAGGTGATCAGCGCCGCGACCGACAGGGACAGCATCAGGCTCTGCCAACGCATCACCGGCTTCAGGCGCAGGCCGACCGAATAGCCGCTGTAGAGGATGACGGCGACCAGCATGATGGCGTCGCCGAAATTGAGCTCCAGCGTCAGCAGCCGGCGCGGGTCACCATGGCAGGCGGTCAGGATCACGCCGGCGATGGTCAGCGCCACGCCGGCAATCTGCGCCCAGCTTACGCGCAGGCGGAAGAAGATGAAATTGGCTGTCATGATCAGGATCGGCATCGCCGCCTGTTCGATCGAGACGTTGATCGCCGTCGTGTAGTTGAGCGCCGTGTAGAAGATGGTGTTGAACAGAGTGAAGCCGCTGGCGCCCAGCGCCGCCAGGACGAGCCAGTGCCGGCGCACCACCGGCCAGTCCTCCCGGATTGTCCGCCAGCCGATCGGCAGCAGGATCGCTACCGCCAGCACCCAACGCAGGAAGACCAGCGTCATCGGCGAGACATGATCGACAGCCAGCTTGCCGGCCACCGAATTGCCGCCCCACAGCAAGGTGGTGAGCAGCAGGAATATGTAGGCGCTTCGATGCATGGCGACATTCCGGCCGCGGCGGATGCGCCGCGGTGTTTGTCGGCCTATTGCCCCGGTCGGTCCAAGTAAATGATGTCAAAGCCGAAAATTGTTGTGCCTCAGGGCATTTTCGGCGGCAAAGAAAGGTCGCGCTCGCGAGGTCTTGACGCTATAGAGGCCTGTCGTTTCGAACCATATCCAAGCCGCTCGGCGGCGTCTCAAGGGAAAAGAAACATGGCCAATGTGGTGGTCGTCGGCTCGCAGTGGGGCGACGAAGGCAAGGGCAAGATCGTCGACTGGCTGTCGGAGCGTGCTGACGTCGTGGTGCGTTTCCAGGGCGGCCACAATGCCGGCCACACGCTGGTCGTCGACGGCAAGGTCTACAAGCTGTCGCTGTTGCCGTCCGGTGTCGTGCGGCAGGGCAAGCTGTCCATCATCGGCAATGGCGTGGTCTTCGATCCGCACGCTTTCGTGGCCGAGGTCGCCAAGCTCAAGGCACAGGGCGTCGAGGTGACGCCCGATCGCCTGAAAATAGCCGAAAACACAGCGCTTATCCTGTCGCTGCACCGGGAGCTAGATGGATTCCGCGAGGACGCCGCCTCAAATTCCGGGACGAAGATTGGCACGACCCGCCGCGGTATCGGCCCCGCCTATGAGGACAAGGTGGGCCGACGCGCGGTTCGGGTGATGGATCTGGCGGATTTGGAAACACTGCCCCTGAAGGTCGACAGGTTGCTGACGCACCACAATGCGCTGCGCCGCGGGCTCGGCCATGCCGAAGTCACGCATGAGGCGATCATGAGTGAATTGACGTCGGTCGCCGACGAGATCCTGCCCTATATGGACCGTGTCTGGAAAGTGCTGGACGACAAGCGCCGCGCCGGCGAGCGCATCCTGTTCGAGGGTGCGCAAGGCACGCTGCTCGATATCGACCACGGCACCTATCCCTTCGTCACTTCGTCCAACACCGTGGCCGGGCAGGCGGCCGCCGGCTCCGGCGTCGGGCCCAGCGCCATAGGCTATGTGCTCGGCATCACCAAGGCCTACACGACGCGCGTTGGCGAAGGTCCGTTCCCAACCGAACAGAAGAACGAGATCGGCGAGTTCCTCGGCACGCGCGGTCACGAATTCGGCGTCGTCACCGGGCGCAAGCGCCGCTGCGGCTGGTTCGACGCGGTGCTGGTGCGCCAGGCCGTCGCCGTCAACGGCATCAAAGGCATCGCGCTGACCAAGCTCGACGTGCTCGACGGGCTGGACGAGATCAAAGTCTGCACCGGCTACCGGCTTGACGGCGAGATGATCGATTATCTGCCGGCCAGCCAGGGCGCGCAGGCCCGCGTCGAACCGGTCTACGAGACGCTGGAGGGGTGGAAAGGCACCACCGCCGGCGCGCGCAGCTGGAACGATCTGCCGGCCCAGGCGGTCAAGTATGTCCGTTATATCGAGGAGTTGATCGGCGCGCCGGTCGCACTCCTCTCCACCAGCCCGGAACGGGACGACACGATACTTGTGACCGACCCGTTTCAAGACTAGTTTCTGAAGCCTTTCCGGGCATCGCGGCTGATTTGCGGGGGCCGGCGCGGGAGCAAAAATACAGGTCGACTGAAGCATGGCAGATTTCGTTGCTGTTCTGAAAAAGGCGCTCGACAGGCACGGCGACGAGACGCCTGACAAGCGCACGCGCATCTACGACAGCGTGCGTGCCATGCTGGTGAAGAAGCTTGCGGATTATTCGCCGCCGCTCGCCGCCGAGGCAATAGCCAGGCAGAAGCGCACGCTGGAGGACGCCATTGCGAGCGTCGAACGCGACTACGCCAAAAGCGTGCCGGAAACGGACCCGCTCGCCGAGCTGGAACACATCTTTTCCTCCATCGACCGCAACAAGAATCAACCGAGTCACACGCGCCAGCCGGCGAAGGCGGAGCCCGTCCGGCCGGCGCCGCCCGCCGCCAGGCCGGAGCCTTATCGCCCCGCGCCACCGCCCGAGCGGCCCGCGCCACCACCCGCCGCCAAGGCCGAGCCAGGCTGGCAAAAGTCCCTACCGGCGCAGTCAGCAGCCCCGAACCTTGCCGACCCGAACCTTGCCGACCATGCCCTGCCTGGCCTGGACGCGGACCAGGACGACGAGCACGCCGATGTCTTCCCGAACGACGAGGAACCGGCGGAGGCTGACACCTTCCAGCGTCCGCGCCCGGCCGAGCGCAAGCGCAGCTATGGCGGGCTGATCGCCGCCGTCGTCGCGTTGCTGGTCATTGCTGGCGGTGGCTATGGCATCTGGCTGAACAAGGACGCCTTCGGCAAGATGCTGGGCCTGGGCGGCAGCAAGGTTGTTGCCAAGGTCGAGCCGGTGAAATCGGCGCCGGCCAAGCCGGCCAAGCCGGCGACCGACGTCGCGCCGCCACCGGCGCCCGCGACAGGCGCCGAAGGGACGAAATTCACGCAACGATTGACGCCTGGAGGCGGCGAAACCGACCCTGGCCCGGCCGGAGGACAAAGCGGCGTAGGCGAGGGTGAATCCGTCGCCGCGCTGACGACGCCGCCCCCGGCGACGACCGCGCCGGCAACACCGCCGCCGGCAACACCGCCCCCGGCAACACCGCCGCCGGCAACACCGCCGCCGGTCACGGGCGCGCCCGCCGCGGCGACGCCTGCCGCGACTCCACCTGCGGGCGGCACCGCGCCCGCGACATCCCCCGCCAACGGAACCGCACCCGCGGCCCCGGCCAATGCCGCCGCCACGCCGCCGGCACCGGCGGGCACGACACCAGCGGCGCCTGCTGCCGCTCCCGCTCCGGCGCAAGCCTCGGTGCCGGTCGGCCAGAAGGCGATCTTCTATGAGGAGCGCACCAGCACCGCGCAGGGTTCGGCCGAACCCGGCAGCATCGTCTGGTCGCTGGTGCAGGAATCGCCCGGCGGCGACCTGCCGCCCGAGCCGGCGATCCGCGCTGAGGCGACCATCCCGGGCAAGGATATCCAGTTGCGCATGACCATCCGCCGCAACACCGACCGGACGCTGCCGGCCAGTCACATCATCGAGATGATCTTCCTGACGCCCGACGGCTTCGAAGGTGGTGGCGTCGACAACATATTGCGCGTCGCCATGAAGAGTTCGGAGCAGGACGCCGGCAGTCCGCTGATCGGAATTCCGGCCAAGATCGCCGACGGCTTCTTCCTCGTCGCGCTCAACGACACCAAGGCCGACGAGGACGCCAACATGACCTTGCTGCGCGGCCAGGACTGGATCGACGTGCCGGTGGTCTACAAGACCGGACGGCGGGCGCTGCTGACCATGGAAAAGGGCATTCCCGGCGAGAAGGTGTTCGACGAGGCGATCAAGGCTTGGCAGGCCAAGACGGCGGGTTGAGAGGGCCGGGGATACGTATCGCCGCCTTCGTTCAGAAACCCTGAAATAGCATGTCGAGCGCGGCGATGATGTCGTCGTGGTGCTTTGTCAGGTTCATCCGACTTTCACCCAGTTCGCTCGCTGGAACGGTGGCGATCAGGTGAGTCGCCATTACCAGTTTTCGGCCATTGATCTCGAAAATCGGATGAAGTTTTCGCATCGGTGGCGGCACCGTCGCGACCGGGAGAAGCGGGACGACCGCCCGCGTCTTGAAGTTGTCGAGCAGATCGGATTGAACGTCCAGCAAATAGCTGCCTTCGACGCGACCGGCAAAGACATCATGGCGCGCCATCAGAACTGCCGATATTCTTCCAACGGAATGCCGTGCTTTTCGACGTAATCGTTCCACGCATCAATCGTGGCGCGGTTCTCGAGCTTCCACAGCCGCGTTTTTTCGGCCGCCACCGCTTCCGCGATGCCAGCTTCCGCGGCACGCGAGACATTCACGTCTAGCCCTTTGGCTTCCCTCATGAGGTTCGAGTCGATCGACAGGTTTGCTGGCTGACGGATCGCATTCAAAGCAATCTTGCGCATAATAGCCTCCGCAACATGCGCATAACTTATGCGCACTCTCGTGCGGAAGCAATAATCAAGGGCTAGGTTGCAGGTGGCCTAGCCCTCCATCTCCTCGCGCAGCATCTCCAGTTCCAGCCATTCTTCCTCGAGCGCGGCGAGCGTCGCACGCTCCTTGTCGAGGGCGGCGATGGTTTTCTGGAACGATGCCGGATCACGTTCGTAATAGGCCGGATCGGCAATATTGTTCTCCAGTCGCGAGATCGATGCGGTCACGGCCTCGATCTTCTTGGGCAAGGAGTCGAGCGCGAATTTCTGTTTGAACGACAGTTTCTTCGCCGGTCCCTTTGGCGTTGCCGGCTCGCTCTTGCCCGGTGCCGGCGCTTCGCCGGGCTCGGCCTTGGCCCGCGCCTTGCGGTCGTCGAGCCTGGTGCCGCCGCGCTGGGCCAGCATGTCGGAATAACCGCCGGCATATTCGACCCATCGGCCGCCGCCGTCCGGCGCGATGATGCTGGTGACGGTACGGTCGAGGAAATCGCGGTCGTGGCTGACGAGGATGACGGTGCCGGCAAAACCGGCGACCAGTTCCTGCAGCAGTTCCAGCGTCTCCATGTCGAGATCGTTGGTCGGCTCATCGAGCACCAGGAGGTTTGCCGGCCGGGCCAGCACGCGCGCCAGGATCAGCCGCGCCCGCTCGCCGCCGGAAAGCTCGCGCACCGGGGTGCGCGCCTGCTCCGGCTTGAACAGGAAATCCTTCATGTAGGAGACGACATGGCGCTGTTCGCCGTTGATGACTAGGTTTTCGCCGCGCCCGTCAGTGAGATATTGCGCCAGCGTCTCCTGCGGGTCGACCGCCTCGCGCTTCTGGTCGAGCGTGGCGATTTCCAGATTGGTGCCGAGCCGTACCGAGCCCGCATCCGGCGCCAATTCGCCGGTCAGCATCTTCAGAAGCGTCGTCTTGCCGGCGCCGTTCGGCCCGACAAGGCCGACGCGGTCGCCGCGCTGGATGCGGGTCGAGAACCCCTTGACCACGGTGAGATCGCCAAAGCTCTTCTCGATGTTTTTCGCCTCGATGACCAGTTTGCCGGATTCGGCGGCGTCGCTCGCCACCATGGTCGCGGTGCCTTCGGCGCCGCGATGGCCGCGAAAGCGCTGGCGCATGGTCTGCAACTCGCCCAGTCGGCGCATGTTGCGCTTGCGCCGCGCCGTCACGCCATAGCGCAGCCAGTGTTCCTCGCGCACGATCTGGCGGCCGAGCTTATGCTGCTCGCGCTCTTCTTCTTCCAGCACCAGGTCGCGCCATTCCTCGAAATGGCCAAAACCCTTGTCCAGCCTGCGGGTCTGGCCACGGTCGAGCCAGACAGTGGCGCGCGACACGCGCTCGAGAAAGCGGCGGTCGTGCGAGATGACGATGAGCGCCGAGGAGGTGCGGACGAGTTCCTCTTCCAGCCATTCGATGACCGACAGATCGAGATGGTTGGTCGGCTCATCAAGCAGCAGAATGTCGGGCACCGGCGCCATGACGCGGGCAAGGGCGGCGCGCCTGGCCTCGCCGCCGGACAGGTCACCCGGCCGCTCCTCGCCCGACAGGCCGAGATGCTCCATCAGGTAGCTGGCGTGGTAGGGATCGTCGGCAGGCCCGAGCCCGGCCTCGACATAGGCCCGCACGGTGGCAAAACCTTCCATGTCGGGCATCTGCGGCAGATAGCGGACAGT
The DNA here is from genome assembly GCF_006441575.1 of Mesorhizobium sp. B2-4-12. Lineage (NCBI taxonomy): Bacteria > Pseudomonadati > Pseudomonadota > Alphaproteobacteria > Hyphomicrobiales > Phyllobacteriaceae > Mesorhizobium > Mesorhizobium sp. B2-4-12. The sequence goes on along the minus strand of NZ_VFVC01000008.1, from coordinate 69,630 downwards.
CGCCGAAGGCTGGCGGAAAACCTCGCCGTCCTGGGGCTCAATGAGGCCGGCGGCGATCTTGAGCAGCGTCGATTTACCCGATCCATTGCGGCCGACGAGCGCGATCTTGTCGCCGGCCGAAGCGGTCAAGGCGGCGCCGTCGAGCAGCGGCGTGCCGCCGAAGGTCAGTTTTATCCCGTCGAGATTGAGAAGAGGCGGGGCCATGTCAGCTTTCGGGCAAGGGATAGGGATGGGCGAGCAGCAGCGCTCGGCCGCGGCCAAGCGCGATTTCGAGGCGGCCGTTGACCTCGTTGGAGATGGTCAGTGACGATCCGAAAGCCACTTCGACCTGGTTGAGCGGCCATTTGGCGCCGGTGACGGTCAGGCCAGCCAGTTCGGAAAAGCCAAGGATCGAAAACAGCGTGCCGTCGTCGTAGTCGAAGCCAGCCGCTCCGTTGAGCAGGGGGACGCCTTCCTGGGCCCCGCTGGTCAAAAGCACGTCGGTTCCCGCCTCGGCCAGGCGTAGGCCGAGCGCCAGATGCAGGAAGGCGTGATCGGCCCGCTTGCCGCCGAAGGCGCCCACCAGCACAAGGCGGGTTGCCCCGCGCTCGAGTGCCGCCGCGATCGCGAGTTCGCCGTCGGTCTTGTCCTTCTCCGCCGGGAAGGTTTGGCGGGTCACAGCGGCGAGGTTGGCGGGCAGATCGGCCGGAACCGAATCGAAGTCGCCTACCCACAGTTCCGGCACAACGCCCAGCATCCGTGCATGGCCGATGCCGGCGTCGGCGGCGATGACGCGCGAGCCTTCGACCTGGCGGTCGAGCCGGGGCGTGCGGATGAGATCGCCGCCAAGCAGGATGGTGAATGTGCTCATATCCCGTCGCCCTTACCAGCCCGGCACGGGAAACGGAAGGCGGCAAACTCCCACTTGCGCGGTTCGGCGGCCGGGCCTATGTGTCGAAACGCTCTAACGGGGTGCCGGCTGCGATGTTCGCGGACCGGCTGAGAGGCAGTCTCGCCAACCCGCTGAACCTGATCCGGTTTGTACCGGCGGAGGGATTAGACGTTTCGGACAGTCCGACGCCTCAATTCCTTGTCACGTGAACGAAAGGAGGCGCCGATGCGCACGCTTTTATATTCTCTTTGCACAGCCATGGTTGTGGTGCTGTCCGGCCCGGCCGTGGCCAAGGACAAGCTCACCGTCTACACCTATGAGAGCTTCACAGCCGACTGGGGTCCTGGCCCGGTGGTGAAGAAGGAATTCGAGGCCGAATGCGGCTGTGATGTCGAATTCGTTTCGGTCGCCGACGGCGTGGCCCTGCTCAACCGCGTCAAGCTCGAAGGGGCATCCACCAAGGCCGATATCGTGCTCGGCCTCGATACCAATCTCACCGCCGATGCCAAGGCTTCGGGCCTGTTCGCGCCACATGGCGCGGTGACCGGTATCAATGTGCCTGGCGGCTGGAGCGACGATACTTTTGTCCCGTTCGACTACGGCTATTTCGCTGTCGTCTATGACACGCAGAAGCTCAAGACGCCGCCCAAGAGCCTGAAGGAGCTGGTCGAAGGCAGCGCCGACGACAAGATCGTCATCCAGGATCCGCGCACCTCGACGCCCGGGCTCGGCCTGCTGTTGTGGGTGAAGTCGGTCTATGGCGACAAGGCGCCGGAAGCCTGGGCCAAGCTCAAGACGAAGGTGTTGACCGTGACGCCGGGCTGGAGCGAAGCCTATGGCCTGTTCACCAAGGGTGAGGCGCCAATGGTGCTGTCCTACACCACCTCGCCGGCCTACCACATGGTCGCAGAGAAGACCGAGCGCTACCAGGCGGCCTCATTCGATGAGGGTGAATATCTCCAGATCGAGGTAGCCGGCATCACCACGACCGGAGCCAAGAACCCGCTGGCGGAAAAGTTCATGGCCTTCATGATCGGGCCGAAGTTCCAGGACGCCATCCCCGAGACCAACTGGATGTTCCCGGCCGGCAAGACCGACAAGCCGCTCAACCCGGCCTTCGACAAGCTGGTCAAGCCGACCAAGACCTTGCTGTTCAGCCCCGAGGAGGTCGCCGCCAACCGCAAGGCCTGGGTGGATGAATGGCTGGCGGTGGTGAGCAAGTAGTTTGAGACAAACTGATCGAAGATAACCGCTCTACGGTGCCCCCCTCTGTCCTGCCGGACAGAAGGGGGGCGCGAAGGATCGCAATTCTCTGTAAGTGTCGCGATGTAAGTGTCGCGATCCTAAAACTGACGGCCCAGCATGCAACGCGCGTCTTCTGATCCCCGCGTCACCGCCGGCGTCATCGCGCTTATGGCAATCGCCCTTTTGATCGGTGGCGCGTTTGCCGGCCTGCTCGTCGAAGGCGCCGGTGACCTTTCGGGCGCCTGGGCAGCCTTCGATCCCTATCTGCTGCGCGTCGTGCGCTTCACGCTGTGGCAGGCAGGCCTCTCGACGCTTCTTTCGGTCCTCCCGGCATTGTTCGTGGCGCGGGCGCTGTCGCGGCATCCGCGCTTTTTCGGCCGCGCCTTCATCCTGCAGCTCTTCGCCGTGCCGCTGGCGCTTCCGGCGATCGTCGCGGCACTCGGCATCCTGGCGCTCTACGGCCGCGCCGGCTATTTCGCCGGTCTATTCAGCGCGGTCGGCGGCCAGGGCTGGCCGGGCATCTACGGGCTCTCAGGCATTCTGGTCGCCCATGTCTTCTTCAACCTGCCGCTCGGCGTGCGGCTGTTCCTCGAAGCGCTGCAGACCATACAGGCCGACCAATGGCGGCTGGCGAACCAGCTCGGCATGGGCGCGGGGCCGGCATTCCGGCTGATCGAATGGCCGACGCTGCGCGCCGCCTTGCCCGGCGTCGCCGGGCTGGTCTTCATGCTCTGCATCACATCCTTCACCATCGTGCTGACGCTTGGCGGCGGACCGGCGGCGACGACGCTGGAGGTCGGCATCTACCAGGCATTGCGCTTCGATTTCGATCCCGCGCGAGCCGTTGCACTGACATTGCTGCAGATCGGCTTGACCTTCATCATCGTGCTGGCGCTGACGCGGCTCGGCGCCAATGTCGTCGGCGACACCAACCTGCCGGTCGCGCCGCGCCGCTATGTCTCGGTCAAGGCCACCGAGGCGTGGCTGAATGGAGCGTTCATCGCGCTGGCGCTGCTGTTCGTTGTCGGGCCCATGGCGGCCACCGTGGTCGCCGGACTTGGCGCCGATCTCGGCCAGCTGGCCGGCGAGGCCACTGTCCGGCAGGCGACACTGACCAGTGCTGCGCTGGCCTTCCTGTCGGCCCTGCTTTCGGTGATGCTGTCGCTGGCCCTGACCATGGCGCGCCGGGCGCTGGCGCTGGATCGCCGCGCCGGACCAAGAACAGTGCTCGAATATGCCACGGATACCGGCGCGGGGTTTGTCCTGGTCGTGCCGCCGATCGTCATCGGCGCCGGCTGGTTCCTGCTGCTGCGCCATGCCGGCGATGTCTTCGCCATCGCTCCGGTCATGGTCGTCACCGTCAATGCGGTTATGGCGATGCCTTTCGCGCTGCGCGCCGTCCGCCCCGCCTATGATGCGGGGAGCGAACGCCACGAACGGCTCTGCGCGCAACTTGGGATTTTCGGCTGGACCAGGCTGCGGCTGATCGACTGGCCATCGCTGCGGCGTCCGCTCGCCACCGCCTTTGCCTTCGCCATGGCGCTGTCGCTCGGCGATCTCGGGGTCATCGCGCTGTTCGGCAGTGATTCCGTGCAGACCTTGCCCTACCTTCTCCTGGCGCGCATGGGCAGCTATCGTACCGAGGATGCCGCCGGCCTAGCGCTGCTGCTCGGCCTCGTCTGCCTGGCTCTGGTCATGGCGGCCCACTGGATGGGCAGGGAGAAGAACCGGGATGCCTGACGGGGCGGCCAGCAGGCTTGAAAGAGGCGCTTCGGTGCGGCTGGACCACGTGTCGTTCAGCTATGGCGAAGCGCCGCTCGTCTTCGATGTTGATTTCGCCGCGACAAAGATCACCGCCATCATGGGACCGAGCGGCTCGGGGAAGTCGACGCTGCTCAACCTGGTCGCCGGGTTCGAGACACCCCGGTCCGGCCGGGTGCTGATCGGCGGGACGGATGTCAGCGCCCAGCCGCCCTCGGCTCGGCCGGTGTCGATGGTGTTCCAGGAGAACAATCTCTTTGCTCATCTCTCGGTCGAGCAGAATGTCGGGCTCGGCCGCTCGCCGTCGCTGCGGCTGACCGAGGCCGACCGCACTGATATCGCGGAGGCGCTTCTGCGCACCGGCCTTGCCGGCAAGGAGAAGCGGTTGCCGCGCGAACTTTCCGGTGGCGAACGGCAGCGCGTTGCCCTGGCGCGCGTGCTGGTGCGCGATCGCCCGGTGCTGCTGCTCGACGAGCCGTTCGCTTCGCTCGGGCCGGCCTTGCGCGACGACATGCTCGACCTGGTTGCCGGGGTTCATGCCGAGCGCGGCATGACGGTGCTGTTCGTGACGCACCAGCCGCAGGATGCCCGCCGTATCGGCCAGAATGTGGTGTTTCTGGACAATGGCGCCGTTGTGGCGACCGGTAAGGCGGACGATTTCTTTGCCGGGGCTGGTCCGGACGCATTCCGACGCTATATCGGTTCAGGTGCTGGGGATGCCGTATCACAAGATATTGCCCGGAAGCGGACATAATTTACGGTCAAACCAGCTCAGGGCGATGGGGCGCTCGCTTGCCATGGTCAAAGTAGTGTGGCTAGGTCCGCCCTACTGGTCCGGCACACGCCGTGATTTGCCTACAGTATTCGCCGCGCGCCTCGAGGGACGCGTGACGGATGCTGTAGCAGTTTGTTTTTTGCGCATGACACATTCCGAAGATCGCCTCCGATTTTCGTGGTCATGCGCCGGGACCTGAAAGGAAGCCGTTCTGGCGATCGGCGTTGACAGACCAAGAAGGAATCCGCTGGCGCGCTTTCTGGCGCTGGCCGGCTTCGCCGTGGCCTTGGCAAGCTGCCAGATGTTCACGCCTCCGGAAGTCCAGGAATCCGGCTTCCAACCATCCGACAAGCCGATCACGGTCGACAATGTCGCCGCCAACAACAAGCTTGCCGAACTGGCCAAGGCACAGCATCCGCGCATCCTGGCGACCTATGGCGGCGAATATTCCGATCCCAAGCTCGAGCGCATGGTCGCCAAGGTCGTCGGCAATCTGACCGTGGTGTCGGCGAACCCGACCCAGACCTATCGCATAACCATCCTCAATTCGCCCAACGTCAACGCCTTCGCGCTGCCGGGCGGCTATCTCTACGTCACCCGCGGCTTGCTGGCGCTGGCTAATGATTCGTCCGAGCTCGCCGCTGTCATCGCCCATGAGATGGGCCATGTCACAGCCAATCACGGCTTGCAGCGCCAGCAGCTGGAGGCCGAGGAAGGCCTGGCGACCAAGGTGGTCTCGGATGTGCTTGGCGACAGCCCGACCGCCAAGGCGGCACTCATCCGTGGCAAGCTCCGGCTGGCGCAGTTCTCGCGCAACCAGGAGCTGGAAGCAGACGCCATCGGCATCAAGTCGATCGGCGAGGCCGGCTATGACCCTTACGCCGCCGGCCGATTCCTGCAGTCGATGTCTGCCTACACCGATTTCCGCTCGATCAGCGGTGCCACCGACGCCAGTCTGGATTTTCTGGCCACGCATCCCAACACACCGCAGCGCATCGACCTGGCGCAGCGCCACGCCCGCCAGTTCGGCGCACCGGGTGTGGGCACGCGCGACCGCGATTCCTTCCTCGCCGGCATAGACGGCCTGCTCTACGGCGACACGCCGGAGGAAGGCTATGTGCGGGGCGAGACCTTCCTGCATCCGGGCCTCGGCGTGTCGTTCACGGTGCCGGATGGGTTCATCATCGACAATTCGGCGGCGGCGGTGACGGCGACCGGACCAGGCGACATAGCGATCCGCTTCGATGGCGTTTCGATCGACAAGAACCGCTCATTGACCGACTACATCAGAAGCGGCTGGGTGGCTGGCCTCGACGACAGCACCGTCAAGCAGGAAACGATCAACGGCAATGAGGCCGCGACCGCGCATGCCGGCGCGCAAGGCTGGCAGTTCGACATCGCGGTGATCCGTGCCGGCGGCCAGGTCTATCGGCTGCTGACAGCGGCCCCCTCGGCCAGCACTTCGCTGGATACGGTGGCGCGGTCGGTCAGCGGGTCGTTCCGGACCCTGAGTGCCGCGGAAAAGGCGGCGCTCAAGCCGCTGCATATCCGCGTGCTCACCGTGCAGCCCGGACAGACCATGGGCTCGCTTGCCGCGCAAATGGTGGGCGTCGATCGCAAGCTCGACCTGTTCAGGGTGCTCAATGCGTTGTCGCCGGGGGCCGCGGTCTCGGCCGGTGACAAGGTCAAGATTGTCACCGACAAGTAGCCCGTTGTTGCCGGGATTTTAGAGTGGTTCAGCGTTTGGTTTCTACGCAGTTCCGAACGGAAAACCGCTACGCGCTTTTCCTTGAATTGCTTTAGAGCATGATGCCGAAAAGTGTGAAGCGGTTTTCGGACGACATCATGCTCTAACTTTTTGATTTAGAGACGGATTCAGATTTCAGGTCGACTCGACCTGAAATCATCCGGCTCTAGGCTGCTGTCGCCAGAAATTCCGGATTCTGCTTCACCAGCGCGACTTTGAGCTTTTCCATGGCGCGCGCCTCGATCTGGCGGACGCGTTCCTTGGAGATGCCGAGGGTCTCGCCGAGTGCCTCGAGCGTCGCGCCCTCGTCGGTCAGTCGCCTTTCCTCGATGATGCGCAGTTCGCGGGCGTTGAGGGCGGCGAGAGCGGCTTTCAGCCAGAGCGAGCGGCGCGCGACGTCGATCTTGTCGCCGACGATCTCGTCGGGCAGCGGGTCGTCCGAGACCAGGAAATCCATCCGTTCGGTGGCGCCCGCATCATCGGCAAGCGGCACGTTGAGCGAGGAATCTGGTGCCGACAGCCGCGAATCCATCATCGCCACGTCAGCTTCGGAAACGCCGAGCGCCACCGATACTTCGCGATAGAGGGTTTCGTTGGAAAGCGGCTCGGCGCCGTTTGCCAGACGGGCACGCAAACGCCTGAGATTGAAGAACAGCGCCTTTTGCGCCGAACTCGTGCCGCCACGCACGATCGACCAATTGCGCAGAATGTAGTCCTGCATCGAGGCGCGAATCCACCAGGTCGCATAGGTCGAAAACCGCACCTCCCGTTCCGGCTCGAAGCGGGCGGCGGCTTCCAGTAGGCCGACATGCCCTTCCTGGATCAAATCGCCGAGCGGCAGGCCGTAATGGCGGAATTTGGAGGCCATGGAAATGACCAGCCGCATATGGGCCACGGTTATGCAGTGCAACGCATTCTGGTCGTTGTCCTCCTTCCAGAGCAAGGCCAGCCGATGCTCTTCGTCCCGTTCGAGGTAAGGAGCCTTCATTGCCGCGCGGACCATTATCCGTCCTGCCGTGTCTTCCATCATGAGGCGCTCCCTGGCTCAGGCGATGCGAATGACGTCTGCTTGTAGGCACCGGGTTGAAATCGCTGCGTCGTGCCCTACAACAGCCAAAACTGCCACGCGCGAGAAAGGTTCCGCTGGCGCGGGCAGCGAAGCTATCCTGCGCGCGCGATTTCAGCACAGTTGCCCTTTTGAATGCGCGAAGAAATCCATTTTGGAGAATATGGTTTCGGAAATTCGTTGTTTTTGAAATTCGATTCCTTATTCTTTCTGCTGACATCTGGCATTTTTCAGCCCTCACAACATGCCTGACATCAGGCCAAGGATGGGATCACAAAAAAAAATGAAATGGCTCAAGTCGCTTATCGTCGCTGGAACGCTGCAGGCCCTGGCCGTCGCATCGGGCCATGCCGGTGCCAATCTCGACCAGATCAAGCAGGCTGGCGTCATCAAGATCGGGACGGAAGGCACCTATGCGCCCTTCACCTATCATGATGCGTCCGGCGCGCTGGTCGGCTTCGACGTCGAAATCGCCAAGGCGATCGGGGAAAAGCTCGGAGTCAAGGTCGAGTTCCTCGAAGGTAAGTGGGACGGGCTGATCGCCGGTCTCGACGTCAAGCGCTACGACGCCGTCATCAACGAGGTCGGCATCACCGATGCGCGCAAGGCCAAGTACGATTTCTCCGATCCCTACATCGCCTCCAAGGCGGTGCTGATCGTGCGCGGCGACAACACCGACATCAAGACTTTCGCCGATCTCAAGGGCAAGAAGTCGGCGCAGTCGCTGACCTCCAATTTCGGCAAGCTGGCCGAGGCGAATGGCGCAGAGCTTGTCGGCACCGATGGCTTCGACCAGTCGATCCAGCTGCTTCTGACCGGCCGTGCCGACGCCACCATCAACGACAGCCTGTCCTTCCTCGACTTCAAGAAGCACAAGCCCGACGCCAATGTGAAGATCGCAGCGCAAGAGGAAAACGCCGATTATTCGGGCGTCATCGTGCGCAAGGGCGATCCCGAGCTGGTCGCGGCCATCAATAAGGCGCTGGCCGACATCAAGGCCGACGGCACCTATCAGAAGATCGCCGACACCTATTTCGGCCAGGACGTTTCGAAGTAAATCACGCAGCGGGGCCGGTTCGGTCCCGCAACCCATCCAGCGCGGCGGGCCGTCTTTGACGGCTCGCCGCTTTTGTCGTGATATGGCGCCTGCATTCGCACTTCGGTCACACTGCCTCGTCTAAAGCGCGTCGCGTCGAAACGGATTCATGCGACGCGCTTCAGGTCTTTGTCTATATGCATGTCGGGCCCCCAAACCTGGGGTCACTTTTGGGCGACATGCATCTGGAGCGGTTCAGCGTTTGATAGAATCGTTGATTCGCTCTAACTCTTTGTTTCTACGCAATTCCGGACGGAAAACCGCTACGCACTTTTCCTGGAATTGCTCTGGTCTGGAGGGTCTTTCGTGCTGCACTGGCTGCAACTGATGCTGGAGTCGCTGCCTTCGCTGCTCTGGGCTGCCCTGATCTTCACCGTGCCGCTGACGCTGTTGTCTTTCGTCCTTGGCCTGACAGTCGGCCTCGGCGCGGCACTCGGCCGGCTGTTCGGGCCGAGGCCGCTGGTCGCGCTGGTGCGGTTCTATGTCTGGATCTTCCGCGGCACGCCGCTTCTGGTGCAGCTGTTCCTGATCTTCTATGGCCTGCCGTCGGTCGGCATCCTGCTCGACGCCTTCACGGCGGCATTGATCGGCTTCACGCTCAATATCGGCGCTTATACGTCGGAAATCATCCGCGCGGCCATCGGCTCGGTGCCGAAGGGCCAGTGGGAGGCCGCCTATTCGATCGGCATGACCTGGAGCCAGGCGATGCGGCGCACCATCCTGCCGCAAGCCGGCCGCGTCGCGGTACCGCCGCTCTCCAACACCTTCATCTCGCTGGTCAAGGATACCTCGCTGGCCGCCGCCATCACCGTGCCGGAGATGTTCCAGGCGGCGCAGCGCATCGTCGCCACCACCTATGAGCCGCTGATCCTCTATGTCGAGGCGGCGATCCTCTATTTGGCGATGAGTTCGGTGCTGTCTGCCCTGCAGACGCGGCTGGAAGAACGGCTCAACCGCTATGGCGGCTTCCTGGAGGCACGCTCATGATCAGCCTCACCGACATCGAAAAGCGCTTCGGCGACAATCTGGTGCTGAAGGGGGTAACGGTCGCCATCGCCGAAGGCAGCGTTACCGCGCTTGTCGGCCCGTCGGGCGGCGGCAAGAGCACGCTCTTGCGCTGCATCAACCTTCTGGAGATCCCGACATCGGGCACGGTGCGGATCGGCGACGAGTCTCTCGCGTTCCGTCCGGGCGTCAAGGTGCCGGCCGCGGACATAAGACGCCTGCGCCTGCAGACCGGTATGGTGTTCCAGAATTTTCAGCTGTTTCCGCACCGCACCGCCATCGAGAATGTCATGGAAGGACTGGTGACGGTGCTCAAATGGTCGCCCGAGCAGGCGCGTGAACGAGCACTTGCCCTGCTGGAAAAGGTGGGGATGGCGCACAAGGCCGATGCTTGGCCGGCGACGCTGTCAGGCGGCCAGCAGCAGCGCGTGGCGATCGCCCGGGCGCTGGCCCCGTCGCCGAAAGTGCTGCTGTGCGACGAGCCGACCTCGGCCCTCGATCCGGAACTGGCGCAGGAGGTGGTCGATGTGCTCGGCAAGCTTGCCAGCGAGGGCACGACCATGGTGATGGCGACGCATGATTTGCGCTTGGCTTCCAAGATCGCTCAGGAGGTTGTGTTTCTAGATGCCGGCGCCATCGTTGAGAAGGGGCCGGCCTCGGTGGTCTTCGACAATCCAGAGCGCGAGCGCACGAAGCGCTTCATTGCTTCCCTGCGTCAGGAAGAGGCACAGAAGGATGCTGGTGGCTGAGCCCTTATCTCCCTTGCGAGGTCCGGATGGAGGCTAGCACGCCATCTCTCCCTGCTGCTTCACAGCGACCTCCCAACGGGGCGAAATTATCACCTTGACTAATTGACGCAATGCTGCAGCGGTATGCACTCTCTGCGGCGACTGCATCGTCGCGGCATCTGCGGGCTTCCTAAGCGGGAATTGTTGTAAGGGCTGCTTACTTACAGGTGATCCCTCTCGCTATTGCATCTTGGGTGAACTGGCCGGCCGTTTGCACCCGCTGAACTGCCACCCGTTGACCTCTCGTCCGCGTGATCAGTGACGATTGCGTTGCTATGCAAAAGGCCGCCACACAATTCGCACCTGTGGGCGGTTGGCAGAGCCGATTCGATGAAGCCCCCCGACTTTGCGGCTCTTGAAAATCGCGCGCCCGCTTTCCCTGTCCCGCGGCGCTCCTTATGTTCCGAATCCTCGCTGGCAAGAAACGAAAATTCCGACTCATCTATGATGAGCGTCCATGCTTTGTCTGGTGAGGTTCCCGCACTCAAGACATTTAACATCTTATCGTAGAGGAGCATCATTCGCCGGCGCGTTCGGCCGCCACTGCCGAGTCGATGCGTTGCGGGCTTTCCGAGCACAGGATGTTCCATGATCATTTGTTCAAATTTACTGCGGACCTTGAGGAATCTTACGATCTCGCCGTTCTCGTCTAATTGGGTCAACCACGACAGGACGTTGAAAAGGGCTGCCGGCTGAAATGCTCCTGCCGATGTATAGAAATACAGTGCAGGGTGAAGGCCAAGGGATTGTGGTTCGGTAGAGAGCAGGAATTCAACCGAGCGCTTCGCAGATTTCAGATAATCAATAGTCTCGCTTCCATTTGGATCCTCTGGGAGTTCGTCGATTAGTCCCTTTCTCTTCGTTGAGGAGTCCGGAATGTGCAGATTGTTGGCGAGAGTGATCAGGTCGAAACAGAACGGCAGGACAGATGCGCCATATCCAAAACCCGCCAATGGCACCTCCAGGGTTTTGATTGGAAGCTGCAGTGGAGGAGTGAAAAGGAGCTTGTTCACAGCAGCTCCAAACTCCTCCACGTACTGCCGATTAGGCTGATCAAATTTCCTCCAATAGGCATGCCCTGTCCCTGCGCGAGCGATAGCCCGCGATGCAATTGCTAGAGCTGAATTACCCGCACGCAGTATTCTGGTTTCGGTCGCATCGATTGGGGTGCCGCCTTCATTTATTCGGAAGAACGCACTTTTTGCCTGTTCGACTCCGGCATTTTTAATCCACTGGGTGTCAATGGATTTGAACCCGATTAGGGATGCGCGTTTTAGCAACTCCTGATCGTCTGCCTTCTGATACTGCGCGGCAAGTTCATGATCTGCGTACGACCTCACCCGTTCTTTCACCATCTTACGCGTCAGATCGTGCATGACCCGCTGATGTTCAGGGATCGCATTTCCGTAGTGCTTCGCGGATATCGAGCCCGCGCCGTAGTCGTCATTTGCCCAAGCGACAAGCGCGCTTAGCCTGTGAGCGCCGTCAACGACAAAAACGCGCTGACCATTCTGCCAAAGAATGATCGCTGGGATGATGTTGCCATTCGCGAAAGTCTCTATTAGGCCGACAACCTGTTCCGGCGTCCAGTTGGCGGTTTCGCGCTGGAAGTCTGGTTTGCGTAACCAACTATAGACTAGGCCCGGCTTTAGGTCGCTGATCTTGAGACCTGGGATATCCCCACCTGATTCAGCCGGGGCCGATAAGTCCTCCCGCGGTATAAGAGCGTCTAGATTCACAACGTTCCGGGTAGCCATTACAATCCCCCATCCTCAGCGAGGTCGAGTTTACGGAATGCTATGTGTTCAGCCAAGGTGATAGCTCCCCCACCAGGGCGCTAAGCCCGCAACAAAAAACCCGGCGCGAGGCCGGGTTTTTCGAATTCAAAGGCGAAAAGGCTCAGGCAGCTTCTTCCTGCTCGGCTTCCTCATTGTCGGCCTTGGCGCCGCGCTTAGGGCCCTTGTTGAGATTGACCTCGATCAGGCGGACGGCTTCGGTTTCCGACATGCGGTTGACGGCCGCGATCTCACGGGCCATGCGGTCGAGCGCCGCCTCGTAGAGCTGGCGTTCGGAATAGGACTGCTCCGGCTGATTGTCGGCGCGATAGAGGTCACGCACGACTTCCGAGATCGAGATCAGGTCGCCCGAGTTGATCTTGGCATCGTATTCCTGGGCGCGGCGCGACCACATGGTGCGCTTGACGCGGGCGCGGCCCTGCACGACCTTCAGCGCGCGCTCGACATAATCCTCTTCCGACAGCTTGCGCATGCCGATGGAGGTCGCCTTGGCGACCGGCACCTTCAGGCGCATCTTGTCCTTCTGGAAGTCGATGACGAACAGTTCCAGCTTGTGCCCGGCCACTTCCTGCTCGTCGATCGAGATGATCTGGCCGACGCCGTGCGCCGGATAGACGATGTACTCGCCGGTCTTGAAACCGTGACGTGCTCCAGTGGGCTTTTTCTGCGGGGTGATCGTTGCCATTACGCCCTGAACTCCTTGTTGTGGAACCGGCGTCCTGCCGGCCCGAACTGGTGTGACCGGGAAATCCCGATCATTAGCCGCACAACAGATGAACCCACCGGAAAGGCTGGGACCGGCAAACCGCACGATTGCGACCGCCTGGCCCAGATCGCTCTGGTCCGGATTGGGATTTTCACCTTTCAGTGATTTGGGGCGTCTGCGCCATAAATCGACGTTGTGTCACCGGCATGGTTCGCTGATGTAACACAAAAAGTCGGAAGAATCAAGGTTTTGCTACGCAAGCGAAGCCCACAGGTCACCGCCGCCTGTCAAGGCGGTTCATGTGCCGTGCCTCTTACGCAGCGTCATACCAGTCTGAACAGTAGCGCTGTCAGTCGCCTTCGCCAGGTTCGGCGGAGAAATATTTCTCGAACTTGCCGGCCTCGCCGTCGAAGGTCTTGGCGTCGACCGGCGGTTCCTTCTTGGCGGTGATGTTAGGCCATTTCTCGGCATATTCGGTGTTGATCTGCAGCCATTTGTCGAGACCGGGCTCGGTGTCGGGCTTGATCGCGTCGGCGGGGCATTCCGGCTCGCAGACCCCGCAGTCGATACACTCGTCGGGATGAATGACGAGCATGTTCTCGCCTTCGTAGAAACAGTCGACCGGACAGACCTCGATGCAATCCATGTATTTGCATTTGATGCAATTGTCGGTCACGACATAGGTCATCGGTCGGCTCCGGAACGTCCCAGCTTTATTGGGCTTTTTCCGTCACGTAACGCCTTTGCCCGCCGCTTGCAAGGGCGGCCATACCCGCTTGGGCCGGGGTTTTCGGAATGAAATTCCAGACTGCGGAGCACAGCAAGGGGCGGTGACGTCTCGCGGAGCGTCTTGTTTGCCGGGTTCCGTTCCGTCCTGCGTCCGTCGCGCCCGAAAACCGCCAACCGCGCTCCCGGCGGCAAGCCTCAATCCTCGCCAAGCAAGCGGTCGGTCTGGCGGCGCTCTCTTTTGGTCGGACGGCCGCTGCCGGCCTCGCGCAGCGCCGGAATCGCGTCGGGAAGCGCCTCGCCCTTCGGTGCGGGCGGTGGCGACATGTCCTCATAGAGGGTGCGGGCCTCTTCTGCCGGGCCGCGCCGCACACCCGCGCCGAGCACCTTCCAGACGAAGATGCGCCGGTCGAGCGTGATGGTCAGCACGTCGCCCGGCTTGACCAGATCGGAAGCCTGCGCTGCTTTGTCGCGATTGATCCGCACGCGGCCGGCGACGACCAGCTTGGCCGCCAGCGAGCGCGATTTTACCACGCGCGAAAAGAACAGCCATTTGTCGATGCGCTGGCGACCTTCAGCAACCATCGCGGCGCCGAGCTTATTTCTTCAGTTGGTCGCGCAAGGCGGCGAGCTTGGCGAAGGGCGAGTCCGGATCGAAGCGGACCGGACGCTCCTCGCGCGGCTTCGGCTGGAAGGCGGGCTTGCCGCCCCTGGTCCCGTCGGCACCGCTCTTGCCTTCCGGCCTGCCGCCCTTCCAGTCCGGTCGGCCCTCGCGGCGGTCGGGACGCTCGCCCTGCGGACGGCTGTCACGGCGCTGTTCGCCTTCGCCCTGCGGCTTGGGCTTGAACTTGGAACGATCGAAGCGCGGCTTGCCGGCGCCGTCACGCCGCCCTTCATGGGCAGGGCGCTCGCCAGGTGCGCCTGGTGTCTGTGCGGCGGCACTCGCCGGTGCATCGCGCCGGCCCCGCGCCTGCCCATTTTGCGGGCGATTGCCGCGGCCCTCACGATGACGCGGGCGCTGGTCGAAGCGAGCCTGCCGCCACAGCAGGATCGGCTTGGGCGCTTCGGCTTCCGGCGCGACCTCGGCGGTCTCACCCTCCCCCTCTTGGGGAGGGTCGGCGCGCAGCGCCGGGGTGGGGTCGGCGCGCAGCGCCGGGGTGGGGACAGCGCCAGCGCTGTCAGCACTGCCGGCATCGTCGGTGCTGTCACCCCCGCCCGCGTCGCTTCGCGCCGCGACCTCCCCCATCGAGGGGGAGGTAAGGGCGTCGGCGCTTTCGGCGGCGGCAACAGGCTGGTTTTCTACGATCTCCGCAGATTCTGCCTGTGCGGGCTCGGCAGGCAACTCAACCACGGCCTCGGCTGTCGGAGCTTCTTCGTGCGTTGCCTCAACTGGTGCGGCCACGGGCTCTTCCGCGGCGGGTTCGGCCTCGACGGTATCGGCGGCAGGGGTCTCGGATGCCGGATCCACAGCGATGGCCATCTCAGACGCAGGTTCCGAACCTTCGACGGAGGCTTCCGCAGCAACATCCGTAGCCGCGCCTTCGGCGGCATTTGCGCGTGCGGCTTCCTCCGCCGCGAGCTTGGCCGCGGCGGCTTCCCGTACGGCATTGTCCTGTGCCTCGATCCGTGCCTTGACCTCCGCCGCCGGCTTCGGCTCGGCGCGATAGCCCAAACCTTTCAGGATCTCTTCCATGTCGTCGGCGGTGGCGCCGAGGATCGACATCATTGGCGGTGTCACCATGAAGGACTGGCCGTCATAGGCCCCATCCGGACGCTGGCCGAGGCCAGGCTTCCAGTTGGTCGCCGGGCGGATCAGATCGGCCAGCCGCTCCAATATGTCGATGCGTACGGCGCGGCGGCCGAGATTGCGGTAGCCGGCGAGCTTGTAGAAGGCCTTGTCGAAGGCCGGGTCGATGACCACCGAGGTGCGGCCCGACGCCAGCGCGTGGACGACGTCGCCAAAGCCGGGCTTGTCCTTGCCGTCATTCTTCAGCGCCCACAGCAGCGTCACCAGGCCCGCCGGTGCCGGCTTGATCAGCGCCGGAACGAAGACATGGTAGGCGCCGAAGCGCACGCCCAGCCGGCGAAGGGCGGCTCGGCCCTCCTGGTCGAGGGACTTCATCTCCTCGGCGATGTCGCGGCGGTTGATGAGGCCGAAATTCTCGACCAGCTGGAAGGCAATGCCGCGGCCGATGCCGGAAATCTGGTCGGCATTCTTCAGATCGACCAGCGGCTTCAACAGCGACTCGATCTGGAAATTGACGAAACGTTCGGCACGCGCCGCGACCTTGTCGCGCGCCGGCCCGGTCAGCTGTTCGTCGGCCAAAAGCACGAGGCGCGGCTTCAGCGCATCCTCGCCGGAGACCAGTGTGCCGATCGGCGCGCCGATCCAGCGCAGCGTGCCGTCCGAGCCAAGCGCGAGGTCGCCATTGGCGCAGGCGCCGAAGCGTTCGGCACGCGCCTCGAACTCGGCGGCCAGCGCCTTCTGGGCGGCGGTGCGCACGGCCTTGGCGTCTTCGCCGCCGGCGCTCTGGTCGGCGGTGAAGCGGAACCCTTGCAACTCGCCGACATGGTGGCCTTCGACGAGGACGGTTCCGGTAGGACTAATTTCGGCTTCAGGCATGGTATTTTCTCTAAGGCGCCGCATGAGGACGGAAGTCCTGCGGTCTACGAAGCGTTTCGTCAACCGCTCATGCAGCGCATCCGACAATCTGTCTTCGATTTCACGCGTCTTTTCCTGCCAGTGTGCCTGATCGGCCAGCCAGCCGGGCCGGTTCGACACGAATGTCCAGGTGCGGATCTGGGCAATGCGGTGCGACAGCGTGTCGATGTCGCCCTCGGTGGTGTCGGCGCGGCGCACCTGCTCGGCCATGTAATTCTCGTCGACATGGCCATGCCGGGCGAGGTCCATGTAGATCGACGCAATGAGGTCGGCATGCTGGGCCGGGGCGATCTTTCGGTAATCGGGAAGCGCGCAGGCCTCCCACAGCAGCGCCACGCGTTTGGCGTCTGTGGCTAGCGCGCGGATGTCCCCGTCGCGCGACAGATATTCGAGCGCCTGGGCATCCACCGCCGGCAGCGCGCGCGTCAAGCCTTCGACTGGCGCGTTGGTCTCGATCGAGCGCTTCAGCGCATCGAGGCTGGCAAAGTCGAAATGCGCGGTGCGCCACTGCAGCACCTTCACCGGATCGAAATCATGACTCTCGATCTTGTTGACCAGTTCCTCGTCAAGCGGATCGACCTGGCCGGTGACGCCAAAAGTGCCGTCGCGCAGATGCCGGCCGGCGCGCCCGGCGATCTGGCCGAGTTCGGCCGCCGTCAGGTTGCGATACTGGTAGCCGTCGAATTTGCGGTTCTGGGCGAAGGCGACGTGGTCGAGATCGAGGTTGAGGCCCATGCCGATGGCATCGGTGGCGACGAGATAGTCGACATCGCCGGACTGGAACAGCGCCACCTGGGCGTTGCGGGTGCGGGGCGAGAGCGCGCCGAGCACGACGGCCGCACCGCCCTGCTGGCGCCGGATCAACTCGGCGATGGCATAGACCTCGTCGGCGGAGAAGGCGACGATGGCGGTGCGCCGGGGCAGGCGGGTCAGCTTCTTGGAGCCGGCATAGGCCAGATGCGACAGCCGTGGGCGTGTCACCACCGAGACGCCCTTCAGCAGGCGCTGGAGGATGCCGTGCATCGTGGCCGCGCCGAGGAGCAGCGTTTCCTGGCGGCCGCGCAGATGCAGGATGCGGTCGGTGAAGATGTGGCCGCGCTCGAGATCACCGGCGAGTTGCACCTCGTCGATGGCGACGAAGGCGGCGTCGGTCTCGCGCGGCATGGCTTCGACGGTGCAGACCGAGTATTTGGCGCCTGGCGGCTGGATCTTCTCCTCGCCGGTGACCAGCGCGACCTTGTGGGCGCCAACCTTTTCGCAAACGCGGCTGTAGACCTCGCGCGCCAGCAGCCTGAGCGGCAGGCCGATGACGCCGGTTTCGTGCGCCACCATGCGCTCGATGGCGAGATGGGTCTTGCCGGTGTTGGTCGGCCCAAGCACGGCGGTCACGTCGCGGCCTGACAGGATCAGCGGCTGGGTGTGTTTCGGCTGGATGTTCATCGGCTCGGAAATAGGGCTTTCTGGCCTCTCATTGTCGGGACGTGCCTCGGACGGCGCGTATGACAGGCGACACATAGGGATTTCGAGCGCGAAGCGAAAGCGGAATGTTCCGCCGGCGGCTCGAAGGTGTCTGTGTGAAACTCCCGGTCGGTCGCTGATTAACGGATGGAACGAGTCTGGAACGAATCAGCGACGAATCGCTGACTCTTCCAGATTCAGCTTTTGTTCACGGCTACATATGGATTTTGTGACCATGAGTCTCACCACATGCTGAATCGTCGAACTGGCCCATTTTATGCCAGGCGAGCTTTGCCGTTAACCTTTGCCAGGAAACGAAGAAAGCGGTGCGACACGCTTCGCTCAAGATTGTGAAATTGTTAATCTTTCTGAATCTGGCATTAAGGAACCGCAGGCGATTCCGGCCCTATTAACATTAACTTCCGCTCAAACCCGGAACGAATCGGCGACAAACCAGCGCCAGCGGCATTTTCCCTTTTTGTTCCGCCAATATCGGTGTTGTAAACAGCTTATCCACAGGGAATCCACAGCGAATCCACAGCGAATCCACAGGCTTGGCCACCGGTTTCGAACCGAGGGTCCCGCCGCCATTAACCTTGCGGATTTGGGATTGCGCTGCGGCGAAGACAGGCCTCAGCGTCAATTCGCAAACGGACCGGTTTCCCGATCCGTTTGTCGCCAGTGCGAGACCGTTGACCTCGGCGACGTGTCAGACGAAATACTGGCCGCCGTTTGCGGTGAGGGTCGAGCCGGTGATGAAACCGGCCTCTTCCGAAGCGAGGAAGACGACACAGCGCGCGATCTCTTCCGGTTCGCCGAGGCGGCCGACGGGGATCTGCGGCAGGATGCGCTCGTTGAGCACCTTCTCGTCGATCGCCTTAACCATTTCGGTGGCGATGTAGCCGGGGCAGATGACGTTGACGGTGATGCCAGCGCGAGCCCCTTCCTGCGCCAGCGCCTTGGAGAAACCAATGTCGCCGGCCTTGGCGGCGGAATAATTGACCTGACCGGCCTGGCCCTTCTGGCCGTTGATCGAGGAGATGGTGATGACGCGGCCGAACTTGCGGTCGCGCATGCCGCCCCACAGCGGGTGCGTCATGTTGAAGACACCAGACAAATTGGTGTCGATCACCTCTTTCCACTGCTCACGCGTGATCTTGTGGAACATGGCGTCGCGGGTGATGCCGGCATTGTTGACCAGCACCGAGACCGGGCCGAGGTCGGCCTCGACCTGTTTGATGCCGGCGGCGCAACCGTCATAGTCGGCAACCGACCATTTGTAGACCGGAATGCCGGTCTCGGCCTTGAATTTCGCCGCCGCGTCGTCGTTGCCGGCATAATTGGCGGCGACCGAATAGCCGGCGGTCTTCAAAGCGATCGAGATCGCCGCGCCGATGCCGCGCGATCCGCCCGTGACGATTGCAACCTTGGTCATGCATTTCCCCTTTTCAGATCGCCCTGTTGTCGGGCTTGGCAGGCACTTGATATGAAACGGGCGGCTCGCGCCGCCCGTCAATCGTTTTTTCAGAGGGCCTCCACGCACATGGCGACGCCCATGCCGCCGCCGATGCACAGCGTGGCAAGACCCTTCTTGGCGCCTCTGCGGCGCATCTCGTAAACCAGGGTGTTGAAGATGCGGGCGCCCGAGGCGCCGATCGGATGGCCGATGGCGATAGCGCCGCCATTGACGTTGACGATCGAGGGATCCCAGCCCATGTCCTTGTTGACGGCGCAGGCCTGCGCCGCGAAAGCCTCATTGGCCTCGACAAGGTCAAGATCACCAACCGACCAGCCGGCCTTTTCCAGGGCCTTGCGCGAGGCGGGAATGGGTCCGGTGCCCATGATCGCCGGATCGACGCCAGCGGTTGCCCAGGACGCGATGCGCGCCAGCGGAGTGATGCCGCGCTTGACGGCTTCCGCTTCGCTCATCAGCAGCGCGCCGGCCGCACCGTCATTGATGCCGGATGCGTTGGCGGCGGTCACGGTGCCGTCCTTGTCGAAGGCCGGCTTCAGCTTGGTCATGGCGTCGAGCGTCGCGCCGTGGCGGATGTATTCGTCCTGGTCGACGACGGTGTCGCCCTTCCTGCCCTTGATGGTGAAGGCGACGATCTCGTCCTTGAACTTGCCGGCCTTCTGCGCGGCCTCGGCCTTGTTCTGCGAGGCCAGCGCGAACTGGTCCTGATCGTCGCGGGTGATCTGGAACTGGCGGGCGACGTTTTCGGCGGTGTTGCCCATGTGATAGCCGTTGAAGGCGTCCCACAGCCCGTCCTTGATCATGGTGTCGATCATCTTGTAGTCGCCCATCTTGACGCCGGCGCGCAGGTGCTCGGCGTGCGGCGACAGTGACATCGATTCCTGGCCGCCGGCGATGATCACCTTGGCGTCGCCGGTGGCGATCTGCTGCATGCCGAGTGCAATGGCGCGCAGGCCCGAGCCGCACACCTGGTTGAGGCCCCAGGCGGTGGTCTCCTTGGGCAGGCCGGCGATGATCGAGGCCTGCCGGGCCGGGTTCTGCCCTTGAGCGGCGGTCAGCACCTGACCGAGGATGACCTCGTCGACCTCGGCCGCTTCGACGCCGGCACGCGACAGCAATTCCTTGATGACGATGGCGCCCAGTTCATGGGCAGGCGTGGCGGCGAAAGCGCCGTTGAAGGAACCGACGGCCGTGCGCGCGGCACTGGCAATGACGATGGAATCGGACATTTTGTTCTCCAGACCTCAAGCTGATGTTCTGTCGTTGAGGACTTTTCTTGCCCTTTCCCAATCTCAAGTCAAACCGGAAATCGGCATGGCGCCCATGCGTCGCAAGCAGGGCGCGCGTCGCCGCGCCGTTGGTCCGGCCGCTGCTGCGCAGCATATTTTGCCCGCTATGCAGCATTATGTGATCCCGCACTGCACAAACTGCTTGGAATTATGAGGCTTTTGCGCATATCCTCAAAAAGGGCGCAATCGTTACCGGCTGCTTACTCAGGCGCGCCGGTGTCCGGGGAGGATGCAGATGGCCGCGAAAGACGATCCGATCATTATCAAGAAATACGCCAATCGCCGCCTCTACAATACGGGCACGAGCACCTATGTGACGCTCGAGGATCTGGCCGAGATGGTCAAGAAGGGCGAGGAGTTCACCGTTCAGGACGCCAAGACCGGGGACGACATCACGCATCCGGTGCTGACCCAGATCATTTTCGAGCTGGAGAACAAGGAGGGGCAGAACATGCTGCCGATCCCGTTCCTGCGCCAGCTGATCGCTTTCTACGGCGACCAGATGCAGATGATCGTGCCGAGCTTCCTTGAACAGTCGATGATCGCCTTCTCCAAGGAGCAGGAGCGGTTCCGCGAGCAGATGAAGGGCGCCATCGGCAAATCGCCATTGGACGTGATGAAGATGGCGACGCCGATGAAGGCGCTGGAGGAACAGACGCGCCGCAACATGGAAATGTTCCAGAACGCAATGCGGCTGTTCACGCCATTTCCGCCGGCGGGCTCGGCACCGGCCGCGGCCCCCGCCGAACCGGCGAGGAAGGAAGCGCCGGAAAAACCCGACGATTTGCAGCAGCTGAAGGACCAGATCGCGGCCATGCAGCGCAAACTCGACACGATGTCGTAAGCGCATAGCGTCACGCGTTTACGGCAACAATCCCTCATAGCGGCCGCGCGGTCGGATGATGCTGCCGCTCACGATCTGTTCGACCATATGCGCGGCCCAGCCGACGCTGCGTGCGAGCGCGAACAGCTGAAACGGTGCATCGCGCGGCAAGCCGAGGCCGCGCGTCAGCACGGCCAGGGCAAAATCGATGTTCGGTCGGGCGCCGGTCGCGGCAATGGCGGCGCCTACCAGCGACCGCAATGTCTCATCGGTGTTGTCGATGGCCGCCAGCAGTGCCGTGGCTCGAGGGTCGCCCTCGGGATAGAGCTGGTGGCCGAACCCCGGCAGCGGCCGGTCATGGCCGAGCCAGCGCCGGATCGCGGCATCGGCGCCGTGTCGTGCCGCATCTTCCGCGAGTTGCATCACCGCCTCGCCGGCGCCGCCGTGGCGCGGGCCGGACAGTGTCGCCAGGCCCGCCAGCAGGCAAGCGGCGGGCGAGGCCCCCGTGGATGCCGCGACGCGGGTGGCAAAGGTCGATGCGTTGAGTTCGTGGTCGGCGAGCAGGACAAGGGCACGGCGGATCGCTTCCGCGCCGCCATCATCGACCGACCAGCCCCGCGCCAATCGCCGATGGACCGGATCCGGCCCCGCCGAGGCACCGAGGGCGCCGGCCAGCACGCCGATCGCGTGCGCGGCATCCGTGCACAGCGAGGCGGCGCTGCGTCCAAGCGAAGGCCGCCCCTGGCCGGCCAGCACGGCAAGCTGCGCAAAGGCCGGGGCTCGACCGAGCTGGCCTGACGCGTCTTGCGCCGGTGCTTCGAAACGGACCGGTTCAGGCAGGGCCCAAAGCAGGGCGGCGGTCTCTTCGAGCGTAGCATGGTCGGACAGCGCAACGGCGTCCCGGCCCCGATAGATGAGGTGACCGTGCCACACGGTCGAAATCGCCGTTGCGATCGACGGCTCGCCCCAGGAGATGGCGCTTTCGGCGATGGCCGAGGGGCTGCGTCCGCGCGCCCGGCGGGTTGCCAGCGCCGCGATATCGTCGGCGCGATATTCGCTACGGCGCGGATCGGCGCGGTCCGGGCGCATGCCGATGCGCCCGCGGCTGACATAGGCGTAGAGCGTCTGCGGCCTCACCTGAAGCCTTTCCAGCGCCTCTTCCCGCGACAGCCATTCGGACATATCGAGCCATGATGTTGATTCTATTGATCAAGATTGATGCTTATGTCGCCCATCCTTATCTCCCATCGGGAAAAGCTTCAAGGAGACAAGGCCATGGCGAATGGGCTCGATGATGTGGTGGCGGCTGAAACCGTGCTGTCGGACGTGGATGGTCTGGGCGGCCGCCTGACGATCCGCGGCCATTCCCTGCCGGAACTCGCTAGGCGATGGCGCTACCCGCAGGTCGTGCGTCTGCTGCTGGACGGGTTCTTCGACGATTTGCCTGGTGACGTCGATCTGGCGGCGAGATTGGGCAAGGCACGCGTCGAGGTGTTCGACCGGCTCCTGCCTTCGCTGCCCTTGCTGGCCCCGCTTGACGTCTACAGCGCCATGCGTGCCGGCATGGCGCTGCTGCCGGATGGCGAGACGCTGGCCGACGCCTTGCTGCTGATCGCGGCACCCGCAGTGCTGACGCCGGCGCTCTTGCGTCTGGGACGCGGCGAGCAGCCGATCGCTCCAGACAGCAAGGCCGACCATGCCGCCGACATGCTGCGGATGCTGAGGGGTTCCGATCCTTCGCCTGATCTTGCCAAGGCGCTCGACACCTATCTGGTGACCGTCTGCGACCACGGCCTCAATGCCTCGACTTTCGCCACCCGCGTCGTCGCTTCGACATTGGCCGGCCTGACATCGTCGGTGCTGGCAGGCCTAGGCGCGCTGAAGGGGCCGCTGCATGGCGGCGCGCCCGGCCCGGTGATCGAGATGCTCGATGCCATCCAGGCGCATGGCGACGCGGCCGTCTGGCTGCGCGACGAGATCGCGCATGGCGAGCGCATCATGGGCTTCGGCCATCGCATCTACCGCGTGCGCGACCCGCGCGCCGATGTGCTGAAGGCGGTCGTTCGCCAGCTTGGCGGCGAGGGCGAAACCGGCCGCCGGCTGGCCTTCGCCGAGACTGTCGAGCAAACGGCGCTCGATGTGCTTCGGATCGCCAAGCCGCAGCGCTCGCTGCAGACCAATGTCGAGTTCTACACCGCGCTGGTGCTGGAAGCGGCGGGTTTCCCGCCGCGAGCCTTCAGCAATGTCTTTGCCGCCGGGCGCGTCGCCGGCTGGGTCGCGCATGCGCGCGAGCAGCAGACGACCGGGCGCCTGATCCGTCCGCAGTCACGCTATGTCGGCCCGGTGCCGGATCTCGTCGCCTAGGCTCGATGTCGGTTTCGAACGGAACGCCTCTTCGCGTTGAAGCGGAGGGGCTTTTTCCGCATGGCCGAAAATTTCATGTGATCACGCGACCGTGTTCGTGTTCTTGCCTTGGTCCATCCTTATATGCTGCACTGCAACATAAACTCCCGGCAACCGCATCCTTCCGACGACGTTGGGGCATGCTGGAGCATCAGGATGACAGGGACGCCATGACGAAGAACGGCAAGGCGGAGGAAAAGAAGAAGATCAACATCGCCCTTCAGGGCGGCGGCTCGCACGGGGCTTTTTCCTGGGGCGTGCTCGACCGGCTGCTGGAGGATGGGCGGCTGGAGATCGCGGCTGTGTCCGGCACCAGCGCTGGCGCCATGAATGCCGTGGCGCTGGCCGATGGTTTTGTCAGAGGCGGGGTCGAGGGCGCGCGCAAGAAGCTTGACGATTTCTGGCGCGCGGTGGCGGCGAAGGGCCGCTTCAGCCCGGTGCAGCGCATGCCTTGGGATGTCGCCTGGGGCAACTGGTCGATCGAGAACACGCCCGGCTATGTCTTCTTCGACACCATGTCTCGAGTGTTCTCGCCCTATGTCGCCAATCCGCTCGGCCTCAATCCGCTGCGCGACGTGGTGGCGCGAGAGATCGATTTCGGCAATGTCCGCGCCTGCAAGTCGATCGAACTGTTCATCTCCGCCACTAATGTCGAGACAGGACAGTTGCGGGTATTCTCCGACGGCGAGATCGACCTCGACACGGTGATGGCCTCGGCCTGCCTGCCGCAACTGTTCCGCGCCGTGGAGATCAAGGGTGTGCCCTATTGGGATGGCGGCTATGGCGGCAATCCGGCGCTTTACCCGTTCTTCAAGACGGCGGCGACCGAGGACGTGCTTCTGGTGCAGATCAACCCCGTGGTGCGCGAGGGGACGCCCAAGAGCGCCAACGAAATCCAGAACCGGATCGACGAGATCACCTTCAATGCCGGGCTGCTGCGCGAATTCCGCTCGATCGCCTTTGTCAAGGAATTGATCGCCGCCGGTCGACTGCCGCATGGCGAGTATCGCGACATCCGCATGCACCGCATAGATGCCGACGAGGCGTTCAAGGACCTGTCGGCATCATCCAAGATCAACGCCGAATGGGCGTTCCTGACCTATCTGCGCGACCTCGGCCGCACCGCCGCCAGCGACTGGCTGGAGGAGAACTACGATGCCGTCGGCAAGCATGCGACGCTCGATCTCTCGGGCGAACTGGACGACGGTTTCAAGCCGGTGCGCGGCCCGGCACCCGGCCGGCGGGTCAAGGAATTCCTTGCCGCACGCAAGACCCCGGAAGCAGAACGCCGCCGGGCCTGAACCCGCCGCCGCCAAGAGCGCGATCCACCGTCCGGAATCCGCGTAGCGTCCGTGGACAATGGGCAAGTGACAACCAGCGCGTGTGAGGATCGCATCATCATGCTGACGCCTGCTGCCACCGACACGCCAATGCTGCCGCGCACCGTTACGCACTGCTGCCGGGAAATGATGAGCGGATCGGTCGACACCAGGCTTGCGAATGGCACGGAGTTTCCGCAGTCGCGCTGTGGTCAGCGCCATGTCGCTGGCTCCGGGCCGCGGTGATCCGACACACCCCATTGCTGGGTGCACTGACGTTCTTGATGTTAGGCTAAACGTCGATGGACTGGCCTGGCGCAAATCCAAACTTGAGTGGCATGCCCTGCCATTTCGCAAACGATTCCAATGCATTGGTCGGTGTCGCCGCCGCCGGGATCTGATTTCGTTCGCCGATCGAAAATGATCTGGCCCGTCGGCCGAAATCCGCGTCCCGATTAAAAAATCCGCAGGATGGCGCCGGTTCCGCGGGAATGCGGTGCTGCCCCGTTTGGCAAATGGCAGACCGGTCATTCGGGCCGGCGATGAGGGGCGGACCGTGAGCCGGCCGAGCAGGTATTTTAGCGGATCAAGAACAGTATCGCGGCGGTCACACCTTGTCCGGCTACGCAATGCTGCTGCAACTTTCGGACTATATCGCGGTGCGACTTTGATGTAGAAAGCGCGCTCGCCGTTCACGGCAAATTGAACAGGGTCAGGCGCGCACCCATATCGGCGACGCGCCCGCGCTGCGGAGGCGCGGTGCTGGCCGAACCCGCAACGGAAAAATGACGATGCCGAGAATCAGGTTTCACAAGCTTGCAGCCATTGTTGTGCTCATTGGCTTCGCAGCCTGGATGGCGACAGGCGAGTTCTCGTCGGTCGGCAGCGTCGCGGCGAACAAGGCCAAGGCAGCCGAAGTCGAGCAGGGCAAGGCGCCGGACGCAGGCAAGCCGAAGACGGTAGCCGAGCCGAAGGCGCCGCTTCGCACGGTCGCCGTGGTGACGCCGCCGCGCAAGACTTATGCACGCGCCATCCGTATCTCCGGGCTAACCGAGGCCGACAAGCGCGCGGTGCTTGCAACGCGCGTCGCCGGCGTTATCGACAAGCTGCCGGTGAAGCAAGGCCAGCACGTCAAGACAGGCGATCTGGTGCTGATGCTGGCGGCGGAGGAAAAGATCTCGATGGTCGACAACGCCAAGCAGCTTGTGGCGCAGCGCAAGGCAGAGCTCGATGCCGCCGAGCGGCTGGCCAAGACCGGCAATTTGCCCAAGCTGCAGCTTGACACCGCTCGCTCGAACCTCACCCAGGCGCAGTCCCAGCTCGATACCGCGCAGGCAGAACTCGACCGCAACGAAGTCAAGGCGCCGTTCGACGGCGTCATCGACCGGGTGCCGGTGGAACTCGGCAGCTCCGTCATGCAGGGCAGCGAGGTGGCAACCATCCTCAAGCTTGATCCGATCATCGCCCGTGGCGAGATCAGCGAGCGCGATCTCGGCTATTTGAAGCTCGGCGACAAGGCCAGCGTCCGGTTGGTCAACGGCCAGACCGTCGAAGGCACAGTTCGCTACATCAGCCGCGATGCCTCGTCGGCGACCCGCACCTTCCGCGTCGAAATCGCGATCCCCAATGCCGATGGCAGCGTTCCCGCCGGCATGACCGCAGAGATCGGTCTCAGCGCCTTGCCGACCGACGCGATCATGCTGCCGCGTTCGGTGGTGACGCTCGGCGACAAGGGCGATCTGGGCATCCGCGCCGTGGGCAAGGACAACAAGGTGGCGTTCTTCCCGATCGACCTGGTCGACGACACGCCGACCGGCCTCGTGCTTGGCGGCATCCCGGCCGATGCGCGCATCATCGTTGCCGGTCAGGAACTGGTGAAGGAAGGCGATGAGGTCAAGCCGGTCGAGGCAGACCAGGCGACCATCAACAGGCTGATTGGCGAAGCCACCGCCGGTACCCAGTAGCGCGACGTCAGCGCGCCGACTTGTCCGGCGCCTGGTCAGTTCGCCGCTCCGAAGAAAACAGCAGGTCCAATTGATGGATATCGTCAGACTCGCAATCAACAATGCCCGCCTGACCATCTCGGTCCTGGTCTTCCTTCTGCTTGCCGGCTGGGTCGCTTATCAGTCGACGCCGAAGGAAGCGGAACCCGACGTTCCGATTCCGATGATGTATGTCAGCCTGGTCTACCAGGGCATTTCGCCGGAGGATTCCGAACGGCTCCTCTTGCGCCCGATGGAAAGCAAGCTGAAAAGCCTGAAGGGCCTCAAGGAAATGCGCTCGGCCGCCTTCCAGGGCGGCGGCTATGTGCTGATCGAGTTCCAGCCACAGACCAACCTGGCGACGGCGCTGCAGGATACACGCTCCAAGGTGCAGGACGGCAAGGCCGACCTGCCGCAAGCGGCCGAAGAACCTGTCGTCACCGAGGTCAACGTTTCCGAATTCCCGGTGCTCGTCGTCACGCTATCCGGCGAACTGCCCGAGCGCGTGCTGGCCGCCGCGGCGCGCGAACTGCGCGACCGCATCGAGGAAGTGCCCGGCGTTCTCGAAGGCTCGCTGCAGGGCTCGCGCGACGATCTTGTCGAGGTCGTCATCGATCCGATGAAACTGTCTTCCTACGGCTTGCAACTCGACCAGCTGATCGGCGCCGTCGGCGCCTCGAACAGCCTCGTCGCCGCCGGCAACATCGAAGGTTCGCAGGGTAAGTACGCCGTCAAGGTGCCATCGCTGATCGAAACCCCCGAGGATGTGGCGGCACTGCCCGTGGTCGCCGGCCCCAATGCCGTGGTGCAGGCCAAGGACATCGCGATGATCCGCTCGACCTTCGCCGACGCCACGACGATCACGCGCCTCAATGGCAAGCCGGCCATCGCCATCGAAGTCAAGAAGCGCATCGGCGCCAATCTGATCGACACGCTGACCAAGGTGAGGGAGGTGTCCGACGCCTTCGTCAAGACGATGCCCGAGGGGATGCACGTCACCTACACACAGGACAAGTCGGTCTTCGTCAACCAGCTGCTCGGCGATCTGCAGAATCACGTGATGATCGCCGTGATCCTGGTGTTCATCGTCATCCTCTACGCGCTGTCGGGCCGTGCCTCGCTGCTGATTGGCCTCGCCATTCCGTCGTCCTTCCTCATCGGTATCCTGCTGCTCGCGATGATGGGCTACACGATCAACATGATCGTGCTGTTCAGCCTCATACTGGCTGTCGGCATGCTGGTCGACGATGCCATTATCGTCACCGAATTCGCCGAACGACGGATGAGCGAAGGCATGCCGAAACAGGAAGCCTTTGCGCTTGCCGCCAAGCGCATGGCCGGTCCTGTCATCGCAGCGACCATGACGCGCATCGCCGCCTTCTCACCGCTGCTGTTCTGGCCAGGCATTATCGGCGACTTCATGAAGTATATGCCGATCACGCTGATCGTCACGCTTTCGGCCTCGATGCTTTATGCACTGGTTTTCGCGCCGACGCTGGGCGCGATCTTCGCCAAGGCGCCGGAGCATCACGAGGACGACAGCCGCGACGGCTGGTATATGGCTGTCGTCAAGCAGGCGGTGCGCTTCCCCATTACGGTGATTGTGCTCACCGTCGTTCTTCTGGCCAGCATCTTCGTTGGCTACTCGAAGTACGGCGCCGGAGTCGAGTTCTTCCCGAGCGTCGAACCGGATTACGGACTGCTCTATGTGCATGCCCGCGGCAACCTTTCGCTCGCCGAAATGGATACGGCGACCAAGATCGCGGAAAACAGGCTGCTCGGCTGGCCGGGTGTGAAGTCCGTCTACACCCGGGTCGGCAAGTCCCAGGGCGGCGGTCAGGATGTGCCCGAGGACGTCGTCGGCGTCATCCAGTACGAGTTCATCGACTGGCGCGAGCGCAAATCGGCCAACCAGATCCTGAATGATCTGCGCGGCGTCATGGCCGGCATTCCCGGCGTCGACGTCGAGGTTCGCGTGCCGGAAGCTGGCCCGCCGACCGGCAAGCCGATCCAGATCAGGCTTTCGGCCGTCGATCCGAAGGGATTGGACGAGAAGGCGCGCGCGGTGGCGGCGCGCATCGCCAAGGTGCCCGGCGTCATCGACATTTCCGACGGCTTGCCGCCGCCCGGCGTCGACTGGGCGCTCGAGGTCGATCGTGCCAAGGCTGCCCAGTATGGCATCAGCCCGACCTCGGTTGGCACCGTTGTGCAGCTCGTCACCAACGGTCTGAAGCTGTCGGAATACCGGCCCGCCGGCGCCGACAAGGCGGTCGACATCCGCCTGCGCTTGCCGGAGGATCGGCGCACGCTGTCGACCCTCGACGAGCTCAGGGTGCAGACCTCGCAAGGATCGGTGCCGATCTCCAACTTCGTCGTCCGCAAGGCGAAGCCGAGCGTCGGCGTCCTCCATCGCATCGACGGCGCGCGCACCGTGGTGGTGCAGGCCAACGTCGCCGCCGGCGCCCAGGTCGCCGCCGTACAGCAGGAGGTCACCAAGGCCGTCGCCGACATGGGTCTGGGCAGCGGCATCCGCTGGAAGCTGGCGGGCTCGAACGAGGACAGCGCGGAGGCCAGTGCCTTCCTAAGCAAGGCTTTTGGCGCAGCGATCTTCCTGATCTTCCTGGTGCTGCTGGCGCAGTTCAACAAGTTCACCAGCGTCTGGCTGGTGCTGTCCTGCGTGGTCATGGCGACTATCGGCGTGTTCCTCGGGCTGCTGATAACAGGCGAGACATTCGGCATCGTCATGTCGGGCATCGGTGTCATCGCGCTGGCCGGCGTGGTGGTGAACAACAACATTGTGCTGATCGACACTTATGACCGGCTGCGCGAAGAGGGTTGGGACAAGATGGATGCCGTGCTGCAGACCTGCCGCGAGCGTGCGCGACCGGTGGTTCTGACCGCGGTGTCGGCGATCCTGGGTGTGCTGCCGATCGCCTTCGGCCTCGGGCTGGAAATCTTCCATCACGAGACGACGATCAACGCACCGTCGACGCAGTGGTGGATATCGCTGTCCTCGGCGATCGTCTTCGGCCTGTCCTTCGCCACCATCCTGACACTGGTGGTGACGCCATCGATGCTGATGGTGTTCACCCGCGCCAAGGTGAAGCCTGGCGCCAGGCGCGGCTGGTTCAGCCGGCTGTTGCGGCGCGGCAAGGGCGAGATCCCATCGGACGCGCCGACAGCGGAGGCGGCCACCGAGCCGGCCATCGCCTTCCCGAAGGCCGCCGAATAAGCAGGCTTGCCGATCTGACCGGCAAAGGCCGCACGGAACATCCGGGCGGCCTTTTGCATTTTGTCCTCACGAGCAATGCGAAGCATCGTCTCGGGAGCAATGCAGAGCGGGGATTTCGTCATGCCGATCATCACCATTGTCATCATCGTCCTGATCCTTGTGCTTATCGGTGCGGTGCCGGCCTGGCCGCATTCGCGCTCCTGGGGGTACGGACCTTCGGGCATAGTCGGTGTGGTGCTGGTGGTGGTTCTGGTGCTGCTTTTGATGGGGCGGCTCTGAGCCGCCTTCGGTTCGAGGAGAGGCGTGGGCGAACTTGGCCCGCCAACCTCATTCAGGCGGCGTGCAAATGGCCATTCGCGGTGGCGATGCCGATATCCTCGAGGGCTTCGGCGATAGCCTGATCGAGCGGCGTATGGGGTATCTCACCGATGATGCCCTCCAGCCGCGTCGAGGCCAGCCGATGCGGTTCGAAACGCAGATAGGACATCGAGACGATCTCGCGCCACATTGCCACGAACGGGCTGCCGGCGCGCAGCACCCACCACGCCATCGCGCTCATCTTCAGCGGCCGGCCGAGTGCTTTCTCGGCGGCGGCCTTGATTTCCAGATCGGTGACCGCGTGGCCGGGAAAGTTCAGCGCCTCGTAGGAGCCGAGCTTGTCGAGATTGCGCGCCAGCGCCACGAAGCCCACGGCGAAGTCCGGCAAATAGGCCCATTCATGCATGAGGTCGGCCGGGCCGGGCGCGGTGTAGATGCCCTTGGTCATCTTGGCGGCGACGATCAGGTCGAACCATGAGCCGCTGCCGGTGCCGCCGAAGAAGTCGCCGGCCCGCAGAAGAATCGTGCGCACCCGGCCTGCTTCGGCTTCATGGCGGAACAGCTCTTCCATGGCACAGCGGATGCGGCCCTTTTCAGTCGTCGGATGGAAGGGCGTGTCTTCCGACAGCACGGCCGGCATCGGCGAACCGTAATTGTAGATGGTACCGGGAAAGAGATGCAGCGCGTTGTTCGCATAACAGGCCGCCATGACGTTCCGCGCCATCGGCAAGCATTTGCTCCAGTCGGTGTAGATCGGGCTGAGGCCGTTGAAGACGATATCGACGCCCTCGGTGGCGCGGATCAGCGATTGACGGTCCAGCGCATCACCGGCAACCGCCGTGGCGCCCTTGAGTTCAGCAGGCACCTTGCCGGTGCGGGTGACGGCGCGGACGTCGAAGCCGGCATCGATGAAGGCTTTGGCAACCACGCGGCCGAGCCGGCCGTTGGCGCCGAGAATTGCGATCTTGGTCATGTCAGTACTCGTGGTTGGTGTTGCAGTCCGTATCGCTGTTTGCATGGCGAATATGAGTGCCTCATTGATGAATTGAAATTGGCCATGAACGTAGGCTTGATATTCATTCTTGAATGGATGATATCGACTAGAACCCGATCGAGAGCTTCGTCATGGTGGCGGAAACCGGCAGCCTGTCGGCAGCAGCGCGAAAGTTATCCGCCACTCAGCCGACGCTTGGCGGCAGATCGGGAGTTGGAGGAGGCGCTGGCGTCACGCAGTCCCGGCGCGGGCGAAGACGCTATGCGCTCACGGAAGCCGGCCCCGCTGTTCGAACGCGGCAAGGCGGTCAGCGAGCAGGCGAGTGGGAAGCGTTGCGGACGGGAAAACGGTATCGGCCTCGGCCAGCAACGGCTGGCCGAGCGGGATCCGCTGGTGGAGAAGGTGCTGCCCGGCCTGCCGCTGCCGAACCTGCCAATGTGGCTCGCCATGCATCGCGATGTGCGCGGCAGCGTGCGCATCGGCCGCGTGGCGGATTTTCTCCATGAGGAACTGAAGCGCTATTCGGCGGGTGCGGGCGCGAATTCGGCCCGGTGAGCCAGTCCGGCCATCAGCAACACGACGATCAGCAAGCCCGCCATGGCGATGAAGATCGGGCCGAAGCTGAAATGCTCGGCGACGAAGCCGATCGCCGACGGCGCCACCAGAATGCCGGAATAACCCATGGTGGTGACGACGCTCATGCCGGTGCCCGACGACATGCCTTCCTGGTTGCCGCCGGCCGAAAAGATGATCGGCACCATGTTGGCGATGCCGAAGCCGCAAAGCGCAAAGGCCGCGATGGCGAGCCAGGGCGAGGGCGACAGGCCGGCGACCAGCATACCGGTGGCGGCGACAACGGCCGAGCCGCGCAGTGTCGTCACCGCGCCGAAACGGTTACGCACGCCATCGCCGAAGAAACGCATGATCGCCATGACGCCGGAGAAGGCGGCGTAGGCGAGACCGGCAACGGCAAGGTCGGCGCCGAGTTCCTGCCGCAGATACAGCGCCGCCCAGTCGAGCACGGCACCTTCGGAAATCATCGTCAGCAGCGCCATCAGGCCGATCAGGTAGACGAGCGAATTCGCCGGCAAGGTGAATTTGTGATGCTCGGCAGCCTGCGGCTTATGTTCGGCCACGACATGAGGCACCGCCGCCGCGATTGCCGCGAAGGCAAGCGCCGTCACCACGGCGGCGTGGGCGAGATGGCCATAATTCTGGATGGCGAAGCCGCCAAGCGCTCCGCCGGCGAAGCCGCCGAGACTCCAGAAGCCGTGCGAGGAGGACATGATTGCGCGGGACAATTTTCGTTCGACGACCACCGCGTTGGCGTTCATGGCGACATCCATGCCGCCGATCGAGCCGCCGAAGATGAACATGGCGATGGCCGCCAGCGGCACGTTGGGCGCCAGCGCCACGACCAGCAGGCCGAGGCTGCCGCAGAGACCGAACCAGCGCAGCACGGTGCGCGAGCCGTGTTTGGAGATCAGGTGGCCGCACCAGGTCATCGCGGTGACCGCGCCGGCGCCGAACAAAAGGATCAGCAGGCCGAGCGTGAATTTCGAAATGTCCAGCCGGGTCAGGAACACCGGGATCTGCGGCGCCCAACTGCCGGTCAGGAAGCCATTGGCGAGGAAAACAGCGGCCACGGCCCATCGCCCGCGAATGGCAGTCTGCATGGCGTTCGACGCGTTCATAAGGCGAATCCGGTCAGAAAATGGCTTTGCGCGGCAAATTAGATCGATTCAATTTTCAGTCAAGCACCGCGCAAAAGGAAGTGTTTGGACCAAAGGGAGCGACCAAGGGGTCGGCCTCGTTCGAGGCAGGCTGCGGCGTTGGAGGTTGGCAGAAACGCCTCTCCGGGCGAAGCAAGGAGCGAAGCGACGCGGCGCAGACCCGAGGATCCATGCCGTGACCGAGGAGCGCCGCTAGATGCAGAATGTTCCCTGGTTGCGCCGTTACGATCATATTCTGGACCGCGGTGCTCTTCGGCAGCCGTCACGGAATGGATTCTAGGGTCTGCGCCGCGTCGCTTCCCGACTGCTTCGCCCTAGAATGACGAAGCCGCAAACTTCGTCCCGCGTCGGAAGTAGGTGCCGGAGGCTGGTGGCCGTCTAAGGTTCGCTAGTGGTCCTTGGGACGCCTCGCTTCGAACTCGGCCTTTTTGGCATCCGAAGCTTCGGTTTGATTGAGCGCCTGCCAGTCGGCATAGGGCATGCCGTAGACGATCTCGCGCGACTGGTCCTTGCTGAGATCGACGCCCTCGGCATTCGCCGCCTCGCGATACCAGTTCGACAGGCAATTGCGGCAGAAGCCGGCAAGGTTCATCAGGTCGATGTTCTGCACATCGCTGCGGTCCCTGAGGTGCTCGACCAGCCGGCGGAAGGCCGCGGCCTCGAAGTCGCGCTTCTGCTCGTCATTGAGTTCGGTCATCGTAAGCTCCTTACGGCTTAAACCGGCCCGTGCGCGAGCCGAATTGCCTGACCACATGTATATCGGCACGGCGGTCGATGGCGTCAACGATCGGGGCCAGGCGCTCGGCCCAGGCGAGGATACCCTTCTGGTCCGATATCAGATCCTGGCGGATCTCGATGAGCGCGTGGGCATAGCCGTTGACGATGGCATGCTTGAACATGGTGTCGCCGCGCAGCGCGCCGTCATAGGGTTCATTGTCGCCGACGACGAGGGTCTTATCCTCACCGAGCATATCGATCAGCGGCCGCGCAACCCGGTCGTCCCGGTCCCACAGGATACCGACGTGCCAAGGACGTTGGATCCCTTGCATGACCGGCGTGAAGGAATGCACCGAAAAGATGAACGGCGCCTGCCCGGAAGCCTGCGCGACCGAAGCGATCATTGCGGCAACGGCGTCGTGATAAGGCCGGTAAAAGCGGTCGAGCCGTCTTTCGCGTTCCTCCGGCGCCATGGGATAGTTTCCCGGCACGATCGTGCCGTCATAGAGCTGGCGAATGAGGGTCGGATCGTCCTCGCCGCGGTTGGGGTCGATCAAAAGCCGCGAGAAATTGGCGATCACCGCGGGCACGTCGAGCAAGGCGGCGAGTTCGCGCGTCACCGCCTCGACGCCGATGTCATAGGCGATATGGCGGTCGAACTCGGCAGCCGGCAGTCCGAGGCTGCCATAGTCGTCGGGCAGGTCGCGGCGGGCATGATCGGCCAGGAGCACGATGCCTCGCTTGCGGTCGCCCTCGACAAGGTCGAACGGCGCGAAAACTGTGGATCGGGTCATTGGCAGGAAATGGTCTGTTCGCTGGCTTCCGGGGAGGGTGCTATCGTCATTCCACGAAGACGACGCGTGCGCAATGCCGTTGTTTGGCCAAGGTTTCCGCCGAAATCTGGCAAGGGGCGACGGAAAGCGCGCCGGGAGCCTTCCTAAATCGATTGGAATTGGTCAAAACGGCGCGTTGACATGCGCTCGGACTTTTCCGAAAAGGGCGCAGAGAGATGCAGATGTGGTTCTTGAGGGGTTTTCGGATGGGTTCCGCCGGCAGGCAGCGCATGCGCCCTGCCTTTGCCATGCCGCTCCTGATCCTGACCGTCGGCATGTCGGCAATGGTCATGGCTTCGCCGGCACGCGCCGATTTCCGCGTCTGCAACGCCACGCAGAACCTGGTCGGCGTCGGCATTGGCTATCGTGCCAAGGCCGGCTGGATCACCGAGGGCTGGTGGCACATTGAAGGATCGAGTTGCAAGACGTTGATCGAAGGGCCGCTGTCATCAAGGTTTTACTATCTTTATGCAGAAGACGCCGAGCGTGGTGGACGCTGGGACGGCCCGATCAACATGTGTGTGGCTGAAAAAGAGTTCAAGATCGCCGGCGTAAACGACTGCGTCGCCCGGGGCTTCCAGCGCGCCGGATTCCAGGAATATGACACGGGCGAGCAGGCAAGCTGGATGGTCCAGCTGACCGATGAGCCCGCAACGGGAGGCGCCCCAGCCACCCCGGGAATCAATAGTCAATGAGACGTAGCCGCAAGGTCAAGATCCTAGCCACAATCGGCCCCGCCTCCTCCTCCGAGGAGATGCTGAAGAAATTGTTCGAAGCGGGCGCCGATGTGTTCCGCATCAACATGAGCCACACCGATCACGAGCTGATGCGGACGCTGGTGGGCCGTATCCGCGCCGTCGAGGAAAAGGTTGGCCGGCCGATCGGCATCCTGGCCGACCTGCAGGGCCCCAAGCTGCGTGTCGGCAAGTTCGCCAATGGCAAGGAAGTGCTGACATCCGGCCAGACCTTCACGCTCGACGACAATCCCGAGCCCGGTACGTCGAACAGGGTCTATCTGCCGCACCCCGAAATCCTGAGTTCGGTCGAGGCTGGCGATCGCCTTTTGATCGACGATGGCAAGCTCGAGCTGAAGGCGGTGAAGAGCAACGGCAAGTCGATCACCTGCACTGTCGTCGCCGGCACCACGATTTCCGACAAGAAGGGCGTCAGCCTGCCCGATACCGACCTGCCAGTCGGCGCGTTGACCGAGAAGGACCGCAAGGATCTCGACGCCGTGCTTGCTACGGGCGTCGACTGGGTCGCGCTGTCCTTCGTGCAGCGGCCGGAGGATCTGGCGGAAGCGCGCAAGATCGCGCGCGGCCGGGCTCTGATCATGGCCAAGATCGAAAAGCCGCAGGCGGTTGCCAGGCTGGCCGAGATCATCGACCTGTCCGACGCGCTGATGGTCGCCCGTGGCGACCTTGGCGTCGAGATGCCGCTGGAAGCCGTGCCCGGCATCCAGAAGCAGATCACGCGCGCCGCGCGGCGCGCCGGCAAACCGGTGGTCATCGCCACGCAGATGCTGGAATCGATGATCACCGCGCCGGTGCCGACCCGCGCCGAAGTGTCCGACGTTTCGATCGCCGTCTTCGAGGGTGCCGACGCCATCATGCTGTCGGCCGAATCGGCGGCGGGCGCCTATCCCGTGGAAGCGGTGGCGATGATGAACCGCATCGCCACCAAGGTCGAAACCGACCCGACCTATGCCGGCATCATCAACGCCCAGCGCTCTGAGCCGGAAGCGACCGGGGCGGACGCGATTTCGCTGGCCGCCCGCGAAATCGCCGAAACGCTGAAACTGTCGGCGATCATCACCTATACCGCGTCCGGCACCACCGGGCTGCGGGCGGCGCGCGAACGGCCGCAGGTGCCGATCGTGGCGCTGTCGCCGATCCTCAACACGGCCAGACGGCTGTCGCTGCTGTGGGGCACGCACTGCGTCGTCTCGCCCGACGCCACCGATCTCGACGACATGGTCAACCGCGCCTGCCGCATTGCGCTGGAAGAGGAATTCGGCAAGCCGGGCGATCGCGTCATCATCACCGCCGGCGTGCCGCTCAGGACGCCGGGATCGACCAATATGCTGCGCATCGCCTATGTCGGATCGGAAGCAGCCGGCCGGTAAGCCCAGCCTTTCCTGACGGAAGCATATCTCGCGCCCTGTGCGTAGCTCACTGTGGCAGCGATACAACAGAGGCTTGGACAATGGTCCTGGCCTCTGTCTGGACACGGGCTTGCCGTGATCGCCTCTACAAGACGCGGTCGAGTGGCGCTAACAGTCGCCCTACCCGCCAGCATCTCCCATTTTGAAAGTGTACTTCAATGTCATCTCTCGTTTCGCGCGGTCGCTGCTGACCGGGCTGTCGCTTGTCGGGGTTTCGGCGATCTCGGCCTATGCCCAGATGCCCAGACAGCCGATCAGCGCGGCCAGTTCCTTCAATCCCGCGCCGTTTGAGCCGACACCGGAAAAGGCGCCGATCGAACAGGCCGCGCCTGAAATCATGGGCCCGGTGTCGCCCGACTATGCGAGCATGTACAGCGCGGTCGGGGATGGCGGCCATGCGTTGCCGGCTATACCCTTCACCAAGGTCGACGAACGGTTTCTGCGACAGATGGTCGACGATCCGACGGGCGAGAAACCTGGAACGATCGTGGTCAATACGACCGACAAGTTCCTCTGCTTGGTGCTCAAGGGTGGCAAGGCCATGCGCTATGGCGTCGGCCTGGGTCGCCAGGGCTATTCCTGGAAGGGACGTGCGATCGTCCAGTGGAAACGCAAATGGCCGACCTGGACGCCGCCTTC
Source organism: Mesorhizobium sp. B2-4-12 (assembly GCF_006441575.1). Taxonomy (NCBI): domain Bacteria; kingdom Pseudomonadati; phylum Pseudomonadota; class Alphaproteobacteria; order Hyphomicrobiales; family Phyllobacteriaceae; genus Mesorhizobium; species Mesorhizobium sp. B2-4-12. Next base: position 32,008 of record NZ_VFVC01000008.1, on the reverse strand, counting down.
GGCTATGATCCGCCGGGATCGGAAGCTGGAAAAATGGCGCCAGGGCATGGAGCCCGGCGTCAGCAACCCGCTCGGATCTCGCGCTCTCTACATCTTCAAGGATGGCGTCGACACGCTTTACCGCATTCACGGGTCGCCGGATTGGAAGTCCATCGGCAAATCCGCTTCGTCCGGCTGCGTACGCATGTTCAATCAGGACGTCATGGATCTTTACCAGCGCGTTCCCGGCAAAACGCCGCTGCTGGTGATCTAACTTGTGGCGCTGCCTGCCTGAGGAGGCATCTTCCCGCCTCAGGTCGGTGCAAGCTCGGTCTCCGGCAGCTTGATATCGGCACATCGGCCCGCCCCGTCGGCGTCGCCGGCGATCCGCCTTTCCACTGCCCTGGCCATCGCCTCAAGATCGATGTCCTTGCCGGCGACCTTTTCGATGGCGCCGACGACGAGGTCAGGGGCGATCCAGTCCGGCTTGTGGCCGAGATTGCCCACCCAGACGAGTTCGGCGCCGGCGATGTCGCGCACCAGGCCGACGGAATGGAATGTGAGCGTAGACGACCTTGTCCCGGTCGCCGGAGATGACCACGGTCGGCGCCTTGATCTCGTTGTAGCGTGGCGCGGCGCCGAGCGCATAGCGGTAGAGCCCGGCAACATCGCTGGCATTGGCGCGGAAGGCTGCCGGCCGCAGCACCAGCGGGATCGACGCTTTGTCGATATAGTCGTCCGGCACCTTGTTGGGTGAGAAGACGCAGGTCGTGGCATCGGCAATCCGCACTGTTCCGGCGGGATAGGTCAGCGTTTCGGAGAACAGCCGGCCGATCACCGGAAGCATGGTCAGGTCGTAGTACCAAGATGTCGCGCCGCCCGGCCACGGATGGGTCGCCGGCGCCAGGAAGATCAGTCCGAGCATCTTGTCGGGATGTTCGCAGCCGAATGCCGATGTCACCACGCCGCCGAAGGAATGGCCGACGATGACTGCCTTGCGGATGCGCAGATGATCCATCAGCGCGGCGAGGGTATTGGCCTGCGCCGACGGGTCTTCATTGGTGCCCGGTCCGCGCCCGGACCAGCCGAATCCCGGCCGGTCGAAGAACAGCATTTCGGCGCGGCCTTCCAGCAGCGGCCTCAGCGGCAGCATTTGATCCCTGAGATTGGCGCTGGCGCCATGAATGAAGACGACCGGCGGCAGGTCCGCGTTGGCGGGGGCGGGAATATGGACGTAGTGAATACGGGCGCCGCGGATGTCGGCGAATTCACCGATGGACGGATTACGGCGTTCGATCAGCCACGAGCCGATCCGGGTGACGCCGACAAGGACGAAGACAAGCGCCAGAAGGAAGGCGAAGGCGGTGTAGAGAAGGTTCATGGAGATTCTGCAGTAGGCAGTAGGCGGTAGGCGGTAGGGGAAAGGGCATCTCAGCTTACTGCCTAATCCCCATTCGCTACTGCCTAGTCAAATTCCTTCGCCGGCGAGCTCTTCCGAAAGGGTGGCGACCTGGTTCTGGGCGCTCCGCATCATCGGATAGATTGCCAGCACCCTCTGCCAGGCTTCGAGCGCCGATTGCTTATGGCCGGTCAAAGCCATGATCTGCGCCAGGCCCGCAAGCGCGCCGAAATGGCGGGGCTCCAACTGCAGCGTATGATCGATGTCGGACATCGACTTGCTGTAGTTCTTCATCATGAAATGCACCGTGGCGCGCCGGTTCCAGCCTTCGGCATAGGTCGGCTGCAAGGTCACCACCTGGTCGAGGAAATCGAGCGCGACGTCGAATTTCTGGTTCTCGATCGCCTTTTGCGACCACTGCATCATCAGGTCGATCGAAGCGCTGCCGGAGTGGAACCATTCGTTCCAGATATTGCCGGCGATGCGTTCGGCGGCCTTTTCATTGCGCTCGCGCTTGAGGTCGGCGAACAGCTTGTCAAGCCGGGCCTGTTTCGTCAGCGGCGCGGCCGGAGCTTCCGGGGCCGCCGGTGCGGTGGCCTGATCGTCCGCCAAGGCGGGCACGGACAAAGAAACAGGCAACGCGATCAGAAATGCAAAAAGAATCCGCATCGCCCGACTCTAGTCCCGGGCGGCGGAACATCAAAGTGATTTTGCGTGAAAACGGTCGGCAGGCCGACAAGCATCAATGGCGGAGGCGGTCAGCCTCCAGCCGAAAGCTCAGCCCTGGCGCGCTTTGTAGCGCGGAGCGGTCTTGTTGATGATGTAGACGCGGCCCTTGCGGCGAACCAGCTGGTTGTCGCGGTGACGCGCCTTCAGCGCCTTGAGCGAATTCTTGATCTTCATGGTCTTGCCTGTCGATGTGGACCCGGTCCCGGGTCGAAATTTTAAGGCGCGCCAGAAGACGCGCCTTTTGAACGGTGGGTGGCTCATAAACGAGGAGGCTTGCCCATGTCAACCGTAAGTCAACCGCAAGCATGCCGCGCATCCCACTATCATCAAATATCCGCCATGTCGGCCCTGCGGCATTGCACGGTTCCGGGCCGGCTGGAATGATGCCGTAGATTTGAAGTGATTTGGGGACGAGCATGCGCCGAACATTCCTGTATGCCTGGCTGGTCGTGCTGGCGGCGACCGCAGCCGTCCGCGCCCAGGAATGCGACCGCTCCGACGACAGCCAGCAGATGATGAACATCTGTGCCGGCGAGGACTACCAGGCGGCCGACGCCAGGCTCAACAAGGCTTATTAGGACCTGATCGGCTCCGACGATGCCGATGACAAGAGATTGCTGCAGGCGGCACAGCGCGCCTGGATCGCCTTCCGCGACGTCGAATGCGCGCATACCACGGCCGCCAGTCAGGGCGGCTCCATCCATGCGCTGGAGGTTTCGCAATGCCTGACCAGGCTGACCAACGAGCGCATCAAGCAGCTCGCCGCTCGGCCAATTGCCAGAAGGGCGATGCGAGCTGCGCCAGTCCCGACGACAGCGACGAGGTGGAGTAGTTTGCCGTCCTTGGGCAGCCATTGCAGGGCGTGCGTGAGCGGCTTTACCGGCGGCCGATCCGGGTGAAATGACCCATCTTGCGGCCGGGCCTTGCCTCCGCCTTGCCGTAGAGATGCAGCATCAGGCCGGGCTCGGCGAGCAGGGCTGGGACGCGCAGCACGTCGTCGCCGATCAGGTTTTCCATCACGCAATCAAAATGGCGGTCCGGGCTGCCGAGCGGCAGGCCGGCAACGGCGCGGATGTGCTGCTCAAACTGCGAAACGATGCAGGCGGCTTCGGTCCAATGGCCGGAATTGTGGACACGCGGCGCGATCTCGTTGGCGAGCAGCGAACCGTCCGCCAGCACGAAGAATTCGACGCCGATGACGCCGACATAGTCGAGCGCCGACAGGATCTTCGCCGCCGCCGCCTGTGCTGCCTCAGCCGTTTTGGGCATGACGGCAGCCGGCAAAGTCGATGTGTGGAGAATGCCGTTGCGGTGCACATTCTCGGCCGGATCATAGGCGGCGACCGTGCCGTCCAGCCCGCGCGCCGCGATCACCGAGATCTCGCGCTCGAACGGCACGAAGCTTTCCAGGATCAGCGGCACATTGCCCATCGCCTCGCAGGTGCCGGCGAAACCGCCGGCTTCCATGTTGCGGAAGACGCGCTGGCCCTTGCCGTCATAGCCCATGCGCCGCGTCTTCAGGATGCCGCTGCCGCCGAATGCCTTCAGCGCCGCCGTCAATTCGTCGTCAGTGTCGACCCGCCGGAAATCGGCGGTGGCAATGCCGATGCCATTCAGGAATGTTTTCTCGCTCACACGGTCTTGCGCCACGTCCAGCGCGCGTGCCGGCGGATAGACCGCGACCCTGGCGGCGAGCGCTTGTGCCGCGGCAACCGGAACATTCTCGAACTCATAGGTGACAACGGAACTTGCCGCCGCCAGTTCGGCAAGGGCGGCCGGATCGTCATAGGCGGCCGTTATCTGCCGGTTGGCGACCTGGCCGGCCGGGCAATCCGGCTGCGGCTCCAGCACGATGGTGCGGTAGCCGAGACGGGCGGCCGCCATCGCCAGCATGCGGCCGAGCTGGCCGCCGCCGATGATGCCGATGATCGATCCGGCGGGCAGGCTCACGGTGTATCCGTCGGTTCGGCGGCGACCTTGGCAGTCTGCGAGGCGCGCCAGGCATCGAGCCGCTGGGCGAGCTTGTCGTCATTCAGCGCAAGCACGGCGGCCGCCAAGAGGGCTGCATTGGCGGCACCCGCCTTGCCGATGGCCAGTGTTCCCACCGGAACGCCGGCCGGCATCTGGACGATCGAGAGCAGCGAATCCTGCCCCGACAGCGCCTTCGATTCCACCGGCACGCCGAATACCGGCAGCGGCGTCATCGCGGCTGTCATGCCGGGCAGGTGGGCGGCGCCGCCGGCGCCGGCGATGATCACCTTGTAGCCGGCGGCCTTTGCGCCCTTGGCGAAGTCATAGAGCCGGTCGGGGGTCCGGTGTGCCGAGATGATCAGCCGTTTGTGCGGGATGCCAAGCGCTTCCAGCGTTTCAGCGGCCTGGCGCATGGTCGCCCAGTCGGACTGGCTGCCCATGATGATGGCGACGTCGGCGCGTTGATCGTTCAAGCTTCTGCTCCCCGGCGACAAAGGCGCGCCTTAGCGGAAATCGGAGGCGACGGCAAGGATGAGCAGCGTTGGCCGCGCCCCGGCAAACCCGCGCCGGTGTCGGTTCATCAAGTGTCTGGCGAGAGCTTCATAGGCCGGCAACGAGAATAACCGGATGAAACGTTTCTTGCCCGAATGGGCAGCTCCTGTTCACGCGACCGAACCAGCGACCGCCGGTCTTCCCAGCCGTCGGCGGCGCGAATGCTCGCGTCCACAAGGATCGTTTGGGCCGTTTTCCTGAAACTGGGTCATACCGCCGCCTTGCGGAAACGGGCGACGAAGTCGTCGAGTTCCGGCCGCTCCATGTCGGAGATCGCCCAGTAGGAGAAGGCGCCGTCGCTCCATTGCACCATCGAGAAGCCGCCCGAGGAAAGGTCGTTGGGCTGGGTCACGCTGCCGCGCTGCTGCGGTTCGGCGACCAGCGTGATCAGGTGCTCGCGGTGGCGGTAGACCAGTGCCGGCACCGGCCGGCCTGATATCACCTCGACCCGACCTCCGATCAGCGCGTAGCCGTCCTGGGCAAGGTCCGGCGCCGGCGGCGACACGCCGATGCGGGCATCGAGCCACGGCTTGACCGTATGGCGATCGGACGAGACGATGTCGGTCGGGCTGGCGGCAAGCAGGCTGCGGCGATGGCCGCTGGCGACGGCCGCGGCAAAGCCGTCATCCGCGCCGCTCTGCATCACCCATTGCGTGGCTCCACTGGCCAGCACGGCGCTGATCATGATAGACGCGGCAAGAGCGCGCCAGTCGAACGAGCCGAAGCGGCGTGCCCCCGGCGACGACCGCGTCTGGGACGGGCGTGTCCCGGCTTCCCGTCTCTGGCCCGCGCCGGCGCCCACAATCGATCCCGGCGGCGCCAACGGTGCGCGCTGCTGTGGCTCTGTCGCCTCGGCTTGCTCCTGCTGTTCGGTGGCTGCCATGCCGATCGCCGCGATACGGGCCCGGAAGGCGTCGCTGACGTCGGGGCGCGGCAAACGACTGACCGTGGCGCGCAAGGCAACGATACGGGCATGTTCGGCGGCAAGCCGGGGGTCGGCGGCGATGCGGCGCTCCACGGCAAGGGCGGCCGCGGCATCGAGTTCTCCGTCAACAAGGGCGTGGATCATAAGCCTGATACCTTCGGGATCATTGGGCAGTCCATCGTCATGGCTGGTCATGGCGCTCTCCCCAGGTCGGACGCAAGCAGGCCGCGGGCGCGCGCCAGCCTGGACATCACCGTGCCCATCGGCACGTCGAGCATGGCCGATATCTCGCGGTAGCTGAGGCCGTTGATGTCGCGCAACACCAGCGTTTCACGAAATGGCTGCGGCAGCGCCGCGATCGCCGCTTCTAGTGCGGCCGTGTCGGCCCTGGCGATCAGGCTCGCCTCCGGGCCATCCTCGTCCGGCAGGCTGGTGCCATGGGCCGCCGCCATGTCGTCGAGATCGCCGAGGTCGCCGACGGCCATAATGGCGCGCGGCCGGTTGCGCGACATCCAGGTGTAGGAGGTGTTGCGCACGATGGTCAGCAGCCAGGCGCGGGCGCTGCCGCCGGCATAGCCCGATATGCCGGCATGCGCCTTGATGCAGGCATCCTGCACGACATCCTCGGCATCGGCGGCGTTGCCGGTCAGCCAGCGGGCAAGTGACAGCGCGTCGCCGAGATGCGGCAGCACCACCTCGTTGAAGCGTTGCGCCAGGGCCCTCTCGCTCAAAGCAGCACCATAATCCGATACTCCGGGAGGAACAGGCCGTGCGCTTTCAAGCAAGGACGCTGATTTCGTCCTGCCTGCGCGGGCGAGACCCGCCGAAACAGGCAACGCCGCCTGCTGTGGCGAAAGTGAATTCATCTGCGTCACCAGTGTCAAGCGCTACGTGAAGGCGGGGCGCCGTAGGGGAAAGAGCGGTGACGTTCATGCACGCCAGCATATGGCGACGGCTGAAGCCGCGACCATATTTGCCGCCGTCCGCGCGATGGGCCATGCCGATCTCCTCAGCGCCAGCAGTGGCGCATGCCGAGGAGACTTGTCGCGACCCCAATTTATTCCCGCCGCCGGTTCACAGTCGCGTGATCGGCCTGATGCAACCGGTGAATTTTACCGGTGGTCGGTGTCTGGCAGTCAATCCGGCCAGCGCAAAGCGCCTGATGAATCCTTGCGCGCGGCTTTCATCGCGTCGGCTGGACGATCCTTCGCGGTCAGTATGGCCCGTAGCTGTTCGGCGACGATGTCTGCTTCGCCGGGATGAAGGTTGCAGGGGTCGAGGAAGAAATGGCCGCGCTCGACCTCGTGGTTGCGCACGATGATCGGCTGCGAACCCGCGGCCAGCGCCGAGGCAAGGCCGGCGGCGGTGAAGCGGCTTTCCGGCCGCACGAAGACCTGCAAGCGGTCGAGCGGATTGGCGGTCGGATCGGGGATGATCTCGGCTGATATGCCCGGCAGGCCCTGCAAAGCGCCTTTCCAGAGATTGAGCACGGCTTCCTCGCGCCGGCGGATACCGGCGTGATCGCGCTTCTCCCAGGCCTCCAGTGCCGCCATGGTGCCGGCTATGCTTTCCTTGCCGACCTTCATGGCGCGCGCGACGCCGCGGTTCTGCAGATAGGCGGCACGCACGAGGTTCTTGCGGCCGGTGACGATGCCGCTGGTCGGCCCGCTCAGGAATTTGTGGCCGCTGTAGATGACGATGTCGGCGCCGCGTGCCAGGAAACCGCGCAGGTCGTATTCGGAAGCGGCATCGACGATCACCGGCACGCCCCTGGCGTGGCAAATCTCGCAGAACTGCTCCAGCGAGAGCATGCCGTACTGCACCGTGTGATGCGCAACGACGTAAAGGCCCGCCGCGGTGTGGTCGTTGATCGCCTCGCGCACGTGATAGTCCTGCGTCACGCTGACAGTGCCGGCAGGCACCACCTTGGCGCCGGCCACGCGGACCGACTGGTCGATCGGCGCGCCGTAATTGACGATGTGGCCTAGCTGGATGACGACCTCCGATTTGAGCTCGCCGGTGTCGTCGGGCAGGCGCTCGATGGCGAGCAGGCTGGTTCCCGTCATCGCGCCGGCGATCGCCATGGTGATGCCGCTGGCGCAGCAGGCGGTGATGAAACCGGCCTCGCCGCCGGTGAGGCGTGCGACAACCGTGCTCGCGGCACGCTGCAGATCGTCCATCTCCACCCATTGCGAGGCGATTTCGGCCATGGCGCTGATCGCCTCGGGGACGATGATGGATGCGCCGAGCGTGGTCATGGTGCCGGAAACATTGATGATCGGCCGCAAGCCGAGCCGTTCGCGGATGGTGGTGTTGGAGCCGTTATCGGAATAGGTCTTCATGTGAGTGGATCCCGTGTGTGGCAGGTCAGGCGGCGATCTCGACGACCGCCTCGATTTCGACCGTGATGTTTCCAGGCAGCGAGCCGACGCCAATCGCCGAGCGCGCGTGGCCGCCGACCTTGTCGAAGACATCGGCGAACAGGTCCGAACAGCCATTCATCACCTTCGGGTGGTCGCTGAAGGTCGGCGTCGCGTTGACGAAGCCGAGCAGCTTGACGACGCGCACGATACGGCCGAGATCGCCGGCGGCGGCATGCATGACCGCAAGCAGATTGAGCCCGGTCAGGCGGGCATGTTCATACGCCTGCTCGACGCTCACATCCTCGCCGACTTTGCCGGTGCAAAGCGTGCCGTCGGCGCGCAGCGGCCCTTGGCCGGACAGGAAGATCAGCCGGCCGCTCTCGGCATGGGTGACGAAATTGGCTATGGGGATCGGCGGCTCGGGCAGCGTCAGGCCGAGTTCGGCAAGCCGGGTATAAGGCGTCATGGAAGAAGGCTCCCTTGGTTGGCTTCAGCCATCCGATATTCAAAAATGAGCGGCGTCGGCCGTCCAATGTCAGAAATGCGAGGCGCGGAAGCGCGCCAGGAAGGTGCGGAGGCGTTCGTTGCTGGTCTCCGCCGCGAGGATCTCTTTCGGCGGGCCGACGGCGCTGACGCCGCCATCGGCCATGAAGACGATGCGACTCGAAGCATCGCGGGCAAAGGCCATTTCGTGCGTCACCATCAGCATGGTCATGCCGTCCTCGGCAAGGCTGCGCACGACGGCCAGCACCTCGCCGACCAGTTCGGGGTCGAGGGCGGAGGTGATCTCGTCGAGCAGCAGGATCTTCGGCTCCATCGCCACGGCGCGCGCGATGCCGACACGCTGCTGCTGGCCGCCGGACAGCTCCGCCGGCAAGCTGTCGGCCTTGTGGGCGAGGCCGACGCGGCCGAGCCAGTGTTCGGCGGCCTTGCGCGCCTCGGACTGGCTCTTTCCGCGCACCTTGGTGAGCCCAAGCATGATGTTGCCGGCCGCCGTCAGGTGCGGAAACAGGTTGAAGCTCTGGAACACCATGCCGGTTTCGGCGCGCATGGCGGCAAGGTCGCGTTCGCTGCGGCGCTGCCGTGTTCCAGCCTCGCGATAGCCGACCTCCCTGCCGTCGATGCGGATGGAGCCGCTGTCGTAGCTTTCGAGGAAGTTGACGCAGCGCAGCAGCGTGGTCTTGCCGCTGCCCGAGGGGCCGATGACCGTCACCACCTCGCCGCGCTTCACCTGAAGACTGACGGAGCGCAGAACCTCCACGGCGCCGAAGGCCTTGGAGACATCGCGCACGTCGAGCAGCGCGGGACTGGCGTTTGTGGCGTCGGACATGGTGCTATTCCCGGATGAAGGCAAAGCGCCGCTCGAGCCGCCGGCTGGCGAGCGAAAGCGCGTAATTGACCGCGAAGTAGATGAGCGCGCCCAGTATATAGAGCGGCATCGCCTCATAGGTGCGGCCGATGACCTGGTTGATGGCCTGCATCAGGTCGGTGATGCCGAGCAGCGAGACCAGCGCGCTGCCCTTGACCGCGTCAGTGACGCCGTTGATCCAGGGCGGCAGGAAGCGCCTGAAGGCCTGCGGAAAGATGACCGAGGTGAGCCGCTGGGGGAAGGTCAGCCCGATGGCCATCGCCGCTTCCGACTGGCCCTTGGGAATGGAGGCGACGGCGCCGCGCACATATTCCACCACCTGCGCCGTCTTGAACAGAGTGAGCGCCAGCACCGCGGCCCAGAAGGACGGCAGATGAAGCCCGATCGCCGGCAGACCGTAATAGACGAAGAACATCAGCACCAGGATCGGAATGCCCCGGATCGTATCGGAGAAGATGCGCACCGCCCAGCGCAACGGGGCAGGGCCATAGACCAGGCCGACGCCGAGCAGGACGCCGGCGATGAGCGAGAGCACCACGACCAGCAGCGACACCCACAGGGTCACGGCGAAGCCTTGGGCGAGGAAGGGCAGGGCGTAGAGGATCTGGCTCAGCATCTCAGCGCGCCGCCCTGAACCGGCGCTCGACGAGTCTCAGCGCGAAAAGCAGCGTATAGCCGGTCACCAGATACATTGCCGTGGTGACCAGGTAGACCTCGACGATGCGGAAAGTGTTGAAGTTGATCCACTGGGCGCCGTAGGTGAGTTCCGGCACCGAGATGACCGAGGCGATCGAGGTGTCCTTGAACAGCGAGATGAAGGTGTTGGAGAGCGCCGGCAGCGTGATGCGCAGCATGGTCGGCAGACGCACGTGGAGCAGCCTTTGCCAGGGCGTCAGACCGATGGCCTTGCCGGCATCGAGCTGGCCGCGTGGAACAGCCTCGAGGCCCGAGCGAAACACCTCGACCAGATAGGCGCCGCTATAGACCGACAGCGTCAGGACAAACGAGGTCGGCGCGCTGTAGGCAAGGTCCACCACGGTCGGCAGGCCGTAGAAGACGAGATAGACGAGCAGGATCAGCGGCACGTTGCGGATGAATTCGACATAGGCGGCGATCGTCGCACGCACGACGCGCCCGGCCGAGACATACCAGACCGCCAGCACCAACCCGATGACGATGCCGATGGCGATCGAGATCACGGCAAGCTCGAGGCTGAGCAGCAGGCCGCCCCACAGCTTGTCGAAGTGCCGCCAGATCAGGTTGAAGTTGAGGGCATAGCCCATGCGTTCGCCTCGGTGTGAAGGGCGTCGGAAGAAGCCAGGCGGAAAGGGTGCCGCCCCTTCCGCCTGCTGGATCAGATGACCGGGAAGCCGGGGTGGCGCGGCGGCGGCTCCTGGCCGAAATATTGCTTGAAGGCGGCGTCGTATAGCGCCGTCTCGTGGCCGAACATGGCGATGGTGAAGGTCTGGTCGACGAAGGTCAGCCAGTCCAGATCGCCTTGCCGGACCGCGGCGCCATAGAGCATCGAATACCAGCTCTTGCCGGCATCGAAATATTTGTCCGGATTGCGCGAGGCGAGCCAGCGCACGGTGGAGAGATCGACCGCGGCGGCGTCGACCCGTTTGGATTCCAGCGCCTGCAGCACGTTGGCCTGGGTGTCGATCTGCATCACCTGCGCCTGCGGCAAGGCGAAGTGGACAGAGGACTCCGCATCGACATTCTGCAGGATGGAAATGCGCGTCGCCGAACCGCCGGCAAGCAGCTTGTCGAAGGTCTTGTTCTCGGCGCTGGGAAGCGTCAGCAGCGCAACGCCCTCGACATAGTATGGCCTGGTGAAGTTGATCAGCTGCGAGCGCTGCGCCGTCATCGTCATGAACTGGATGGTGATGTCCACCTTGTTGGTGGTGACGTTGGGAATGCGCTGCGCCGGATCCTGCATGACGAACTCGACCTTGGTCGGGTCGTCGAAAAGCCCCTTGGCCAGAATCCGCCCCATGGTGATGTCCATGCCGACCAATTCGCCGGCGTCGTTCTCGAAATGCCAGGGCGCGTTGGTGCTGCCGGTGCCGACGATGAGCTTGCCGCGGTCGAGCACGGTGCGCAGCAGGCTTTCGGATGCGGCCTGGGCGGCGGCCTTCTGGGCATCGACGGTTGCCAGCACGCCGGCCGTCGCAAGTCCCGCCATTCCCAATTTCAGAAAATCACGTCTTCCGGATGTGTCGTTCACGGCGACCTCCCTTCATGTTGTGTTCCCCTACGCACAGGTCATACACGCGACAGTGATCATTCCGATTGTCTCTTACAAGAGACGCATGTATCCTGTACAAGACAGATACTAACACCAGGAATCGACAATGCAAGATGGCAGTGCCTTGGCTGTTTCAGACAGCGAGAAGATCTCGGGCTCCCGTGAAAAGGGCCTCAACCGGGTGCTCGAGATTCTGGAGTTTCTGCACACGACGCAGAGGGCGATCGGGATCGGCGATCTTGCCAAGGGGGTGAACGCACCCCGCTCGACGACCTATACGCTGGTGCGATCGCTGGTCGATGCTGGCCTGTTGGAAATGGCCGGCGATGGCAACCGCGTCTATTTCGGCAAGAAGCTCTATCTCTATGGAATGGATTATGTGCGCGGCAACGACCTGCTGCGGCGCGGGCGCCAGGAGGTCGACAATCTGTCACGCGAGACGGGCGAGACCTCGGAATTGTGCATGCTGCAGAGCGGCCGCTACACCATCGTCCATTCAAGCCCGGGCAGCAGGCCGTTCCGCATCAGCTCGGCCACTGGCCTGCAGATACCGCTGCCCTGGACCGCGTCCGGCCGGCTGCTTCTAGCGGGGCTGGAGAGGGCCGCGATCGAAGGCATGGTATCGGAAGACGATCTCGTGCTGCCCGACGGCCGCAAGTTGCGGCTCGACGATTTTATCGCCGACATCGCCAAGGCGCGCGTCACCGGCTACTGCGTGACCTCGGGTCTGGTCGATGCCTACACCAAATGTCTTGCCGTGCCGGTCTTTTCAGCGCCAGGCAAGGTCGAGGCGACGATGTGCCTGGTGGTCCCGATCGATACGTCGCAGGAGCGGACCGGCAGCCTCATCGGCCTGCTGCGCGACCGCGCGGCCAGGCTCTCGATCGCAGGATAGGCGAACGCGCCTCAAGCGATGATGTCGGGAATGATCTTGTCTTCCAGCTTCATGAGCCGGTCTTTCAGTGCCAGCTTCTTTTTTTTCATGCGCTGGATCTGCAGCGGGTCGCAATTCATGGCGATCATCGCGTTGATCGCCGCGTCGAAATCGGCGTGTTCCTGCTTCAGCCGGGAAAATTCGAGGCGAATATCGGCCTGTTCCTGATCGGACATTCTTTACCGTCTGCACGTCTGCGGCACCCAAAACTGGGCCTGATTGGGCGGGGGCGGCAAATTTCTGCCACCGGCGCGCAGCCCATACCACATTTCACATTGTCGTGGAATGCTACCACGGATCATTCGACATCGCTGTCCGAAGGTGGCACAGTGTCACCGTGCCGTCACAGAAGCGACCTGCGGTGGACGTGCCTTTGACGGCTGCAATCGAGGAAACCATGAAAGGGAGAACCAATCATGTCTCTTGCATCCCATCTTGATGAGTTGCAGCGGAAACACGGCGACATTGAACGTGAAATCGATGACGCGATGAACCACCCGTCGGTGGACGACCTCGAAATCGTGAATCTCAAGCGACGCAAGCTGGCAATCAAGGATGCGATTGAGAAACTCAGGGCGCAACCGACCACGCATTGACCCTCACCTGATATAGCCGCTCACCTCTTGCGGTCTTGCTTGCCGGCGGTAAAAGCCGCCGGCGTGGTGAGCTTTGAGCGCTGCGCTACAAGCCGGTAGCCGATATCCTCTCATACGTTCCATGTCTCGGCCGCGCTGGGTCGCGCCCTGTTTTCAGGTCCGTCGCGAGGCTCAATTGCTGCCAGTGGCGACCTATCGCCATTGACAAGCGATCTTTGCTCCTCCACCTCATGCCCGGACTTCAGCGTATAGGCCCGGAGCGCCCTATGCGTCCACGTGGGTGCATGGCGCTTCAGAGACAAAAGGCTGCCGGCATGACCGGATATTTTTCCTTTCCCTTCCCCCGCCGCACCTCGGTCGGCGTCGACGTCGGCGGCGTGGTCGTCGGCGGCGGCGCGCCCGTTGTCGTGCAGTCGATGACCAATACCGACACGGCCGATGTCGACCAGACGGTGGCGCAGGTGGCGGCGCTGCACCGTGCCGGCTCCGAGATCGTGCGCATTACCGTCGACCGCGACGAGAGCGCCGCCGCCGTGCCGCATATTCATGAGCGGCTTCAGCGCCTCGGCATCGATGTGCCGCTGGTCGGCGATTTCCACTATATCGGCCACAAGCTTCTGGCCGATCATCCGGCCTGCGCCGAGGCGCTGGCCAAATACCGCATCAACCCCGGTAATGTCGGCTTCAAGGACAAGAAGGACCGGCAGTTCGCGGCGATCGTCGAAATGGCGATCAAGCACGACAAGCCGGTGCGTATCGGCGTCAACTGGGGCTCGCTCGACCAGGATCTGTTGACGCGGCTGATGGACGACAACCAGGACAAGGGTTTCCCGTTGACGGCGCAGGAGGTAACGCGCGAGGCGATCGTGCAGTCGGCGATCCTGTCGGCCGAGATGGCCGAAGAGATCGGCCTTGCCCGAGAGAAGATCATCCTGTCGGCCAAGGTCAGCGGCGTGCAGGATTTGATCGCCGTCTACACGGAACTCGCTACCCGCTCCAACCATGCGCTGCATCTGGGGCTCACCGAAGCCGGCATGGGCTCGAAAGGTATCGTCGCCTCGTCCGCCGCCATGGGCATTCTCCTGCAGCAAGGGATCGGCGACACCATCCGCATCTCGCTGACACCGGAGCCCAATGGCGACCGCACGCGCGAGGTGCAGGTCTCGCAGGAATTGCTGCAGACCATGGGCTTCCGGCAGTTCGTGCCAATCGTCGCGGCTTGCCCCGGTTGCGGCCGCACGACTTCCACCGTGTTCCAGGAGTTGGCGCAGAACATCCAGGCGGATCTGCGTAAGAACATGCCGGTGTGGCGCGAGAAATATCCCGGCGTCGAGAACCTCAAGGTCGCGGTGATGGGCTGTATCGTCAACGGGCCAGGTGAATCCAAGCATGCCGATATCGGCATTTCGCTGCCCGGCACCGGCGAGACGCCGACGGCGCCGGTCTTCGTCGACGGCAAGAAGGCGGCGACGCTGCGCGGCCCTTCGATCGCGGCGGATTTCGAGAAAATGGTCGCCGACTATATCGAGCAGCGGTTCGGTCGCGGCGGCAAGGCCGCGGCAGAGTAAGTCCAATGCAGCGTTTCCCCTGGGCGACGCTGATCGTGTTATGTGGGCTGGGCTGGCCGGCGCTTGTTCAGGCCGACCCGCCGCAATCGGCCAAGCAGAGATTGATCGACAGGGTCTGCAATCTGATCCAGGCCTATGCCGACCAGAACGGCCTGCCCAGGGATTTCTTCGCCCGGCTGATCTGGAAGGAAAGCCGTTTCGATCCTAACGCCGTCAGCCCGGTCGGCGCCGAGGGCATCGCCCAGTTCATGCCGGGCACGGCCAAGATGCGGGGGCTCGAAAATTCCTTCGACATCACCCAGGCGATCCCGGCGTCGGCGAAGTACCTGGCTGAAATGAAAACCAGCTATGGCAATCTTGGCCTCGCCGCCGCCGCTTACAATGCCGGCGAAAACCGGGTGTCGCGCTGGCTAGCTTCGGGCGGCTTCCTGCCGATGGAGACCGAGAGCTATGTCTTCGACATCATGGGCGAACCGGTCGACAAGTTCTCCGACCGTGCCTATGGCGGAAAGGTCGAGCCGCTCGACGCCAAGACGGATTTCGCCGTCGCCTGCCGCAAGCTGCCGGTGATCATGTCGCGGACCGTGGCGATGGCCTCGATCAACGTGAAGCCCTGGGGCATCCAGGTTGCCGGCAATTTCCGCCGCGGCGCCGCGATCAACCAGTGGCTGCGCGTGAGGAGCCGGTTTCCGGCCCTGCTCGCCAGCCATGATCCGGTGGTCAGCCGGGTGCGCACGCCGATGGGCCGGCGCGGCATCTATGCCGTCAGGATCGGGGTGGACGACCGTGCCGCCGCCAATTTCATCTGCCAGAAATTGCAGAGCGTCGGCGGCGCCTGCGTGGTGGTGCGCAACCGGTAATGACACTGTAGCGGCCGAATCCCACATTGAACCATAGGTAGTCGAATTCCCGGACATCCTCTGGAAGTCGACACCAGCCTGCTCATCCCGCTGTAATGCGCCCTTCGCATCCGGCAACAATTTCGCCTACCGGGACGTGGATTGGCCGGGGTTGCCCTGCCTGCGATGAGGACAAGGGCAGCGGGATGTTCGATGCATACATCATCTGCGGCACGCCGAGAACCGGCAGCACTTTGCTGTGCAAGCTACTGGCGTCCACCCGGACTGCCGGCGATCCTCACTCATTCTACCGACGGCAGGATATGTCGGAGTGGGTAGAGGATTGGAAGCTGCCCGGTCGCGACACAATGGGCGAGCTTGAATTCAACGTCGCCTATCTCAACGCGGCTATCATTGCCGGCAAGGGCAGGGCCGGCAAGGGCGGGACGGATGTCTTCGGCCTGCGCCTGATGCGTGAAAACCTGGACGAGCTTTCAGCCATACTCGACCAGATTTTCCCCGGGCTTGCGTCGGACAGAGCGCGTTTCGAAAAGGCCTTTGGCCGTGTTCTCTACGTACATTTATCGCGCGCGAACAAGCTCGCGCAAGCTGTCTCCCTGGTGAAGGCACGGCAAACCGGTCTTTGGCACGTCGCTCCCGATGGGACCGAGATCGAGAGAGTCGGGCTTCCGGGGCAACCGCAGTATGACTTTCAGCGCATCAAGGCTGAGCTCACCGAGTTGGAGGCCTATGATCGAGCCTGGAACAGGTGGTTCGCGGAGCAAGGCATCACGCCGCTGCGGGTTGGCTACGAACGCCTTTCCGCCGACCCGGCCGCGGCATTGCTGGGCATCTGCGAAGCCTTGGGCGTTCGAGCCCCCAATGCCGAGGATGTCAGACCCGGTGTCGCAAAGCTCGCCGACGAGACAAGCCTGGACTGGATGCGCCGCTACCATCTGGACGCACTCGCCTGACGCAATGACGCGCTTCAGGCGGTCTTGGCCACCACTGTCTCGCTGAGCCATGTGCCGATCTTGGTGCCGAGGCGATCGGGCGAGACGGGCTTGGGCAGATAGTCATCCATACCGGCCTCGATGCACTTGTCGCGATCGCCTTTCAGCGCGTGCGCGGTGACGCCGACGATCGGGATGCGGCCGCCCGACGAAGCCTCGATCGCGCGGATGGCGCGGGTTGCCTCGTAACCGTTCATCTCGGGCATCGAGACATCCATCAGGATCAGTTTCGGATGCAGCGACCGGTACATCTCGACCGCCGTGCGGCCGTTGCCGGCAATGCGGTAGCTGAGGCCGAGCCCGTTGAGGATCTGGCCGAACACCAGCTGGTTCACGTCATTGTCCTCGGCAATGAGGATGTCTATCGGGCCGTTCGGCGTGAGAGTCGATTCCGGCGCTGTCACGACCGGCACGGCTGGCCCCCGGATGACCGTGAACGCAGGCGGAGCCGCCGGCGGTGGCTGGATCGGCTCGCGAACGAATTGCGCCTTGCCGACCTGCGAGCGGGCCTTCTGGATGACCGAAATGACCGTGCCGAGCAGCACCGCCGAGCGCGCCGGCTTGGTCAGGTGCGCGGCAATACCGAAGTCGATGATCATCTTGCCGAAATCGACCTGGTCGACCGAGGTCAGGATGACGATCGGGATGGCCGACAGTCGGCTGTCGGCGGCGATGGCCCGGGCGACATCGGCACCATTCATGCCGGGCATCTGGTAGTCGAGGATGATGCAGTCGACGCTGGCGCCCAACTGGCAGGCGCGATCGAGGAAGGCCAGCCCCACGGCGCCGCTTTCAGCGGCGGCGCAGTCAAAGCTCCAGCTTCTGAGCTGCTCGAGCAGGATCTCGCGGTTGACCGGATTGTCGTCGATGACCAGCACTCGCGCGCCGGTGACGTCGACCGGCACGATCGCGTCGCGCGCCTCGGCACGGTGCACGGGCAGCGGCACGGCGAACCAGAAGACGGAGCCTCGTCCGATCTCGCTCTCGACACCGATCTTGCCGGCCATCAGATCGATGAGGCGTGCGGCGATGGCAAGCCCAAGGCCGGTGCCTTCGTGACGGCGGGTCGAGGAGCCATCGACCTGGGCGAATTTCTCGAACACGTTCTGCAGTTTCTCGGCCGGGATGCCGATGCCGGTGTCCTCGACGCGCAGCTTGAGCTGGACGACGTCGTTGACGGTTTCGCCGCCGACATCGATCAGCACATGACCCTTTTCCGTGAACTTCACCGCATTGCCGACCAGATTGGTGACGATCTGGCGGAAGCGGCCGGCGTCGCCGACGACATAGGCCGGCAGGCGCGGGTCGACACGTACGATCAGCTCGAGGTTCTTCTCGGCGACACGCGCCGAGACCAGTGTCGCGACATCCTCGACCGCTTCGGAGAGACGGAAAGGGGCGGGATCAAGCGTCAGCTGTCCGGCATTGATCTTGGAGAAATCGAGGATATCGTTGATGATGGTGAGCAGCGCATTGCCGGATTTGACGATAACGTCGGTGAAGGTCTTCTGGCGTGGGGTCAATTCGGTCTTGGCCAGCAATTCGGCCATGCCGAGCACGCCATTCATCGGCGTGCGGATCTCGTGGCTCATATTGGCCAGGAATTCGGACTTGGCGCGGTCGGCGGCCTCGGCCTTGAACAGGGATTCGGCTGATTGGGCGAAGGCGCGGCGGATCGCCTGTTCCATCGGCCGGAAGATCCAGAAGGCGACGATGGCCAGGACGCCGAACAGCAGGCCGCTCGCCCACAAAAGCAGCCTGTCGCTGGAAGCGTCGGCCAGATGGCGCTCTTCGTCCAATGCGGTACGGACCCGCACCAGCATCGGCTGGACAAATAGGTCGTTCTGGTTGCGGATTTCCCGATAGCTCCATTCATCCGCCTTCTGCGCCACCGACATCAGGTTGAGGTTGCGCACCATGTCGCGCGGCGACCAGAACAGGTCGCCGTTGACCGAGGAGGCTTCGAGTTCGTCGATGGTCTTGACCGACAGGCGCTGATGTATCGCGGCGAGTTGGGCGGTCAGTGTGTCGATCTCGCTGGTCAGGCGTTCGGAATGAGCGCGCGCCGAAGCAGTCAGCGCATCGCGCGTTTCGTTGCGCCAGGCGGAGCCGGTGGTCTCGGCGAAGCTGGTCGCGTTGCGCAGGTCGCGGGTGAAGACGACGAGATTGCTGCTCAGCGCATCGACGTCATGGCGAAAGGCATTGACACGGTCGAGCGCAACCATGATGGCCGTGGAAGCGAGCGCGAAAATCAGCAATCCTGAAAGATAACGAATCCGGACAAACCGGATGAAGGAAGAATATTCCGGCATGCGCAACCCCAACACATACGCATTATTTTAAATTTTAATGACCGGATTACGCTTCATTTACATTAAGATTTCGTTGGCGTGATTGCTGGTTTCCTGTGGCGGCCGCGGATCAGACCGATGCGGTGATGCCGCCATCGACATAGAGGATGTGGCCGTTGACGAAGGACGAGGCATCGGAGGCGAGGAACACGCAGGCCCCGACCAACTCTTCCACCTTGCCCCAGCGGCCGGCCGGCGTGCGCTTTTCGAGCCAGGCGCTGAAGGCTGGATCGGCGACGAGGGCCGCGTTGAGCGGCGTATCGAAATAGCCGGGCGCGATGGCGTTGCATTGCAGGCCGTGTCTGGCCCAGTCGGTCGCCATGCCCTTGGTCAGGTTGCCGACCGCGCCCTTGGTTGCCGTGTAGGGCGCGATGCCGGGGCGGGCAAGTGCCGTCTGCACGGAGGCGATGTTGATGATCTTGCCGCGGCCCCGCCTGATCATATGGCGCGCGACCGCCTGACCGACATGGAAGACGCTGGCGACATTGGTCTGCAGCAGGCGCTCGAACGCATCGGCGGGAAAGTCCTCGAGCGGCGTGCGGAACTGCATGCCGGCATTGTTGACCAATATGTCGATCGGACCGCCGGACAGCTCGAAATTGTCGATCGCCGAGCGGACCGCCTCATGATCGGTGGCGTCGAAGGCGAGCGTTTGCGCGCCGGGAATCTGCGACGCCGCAGCGCCAAGCTTTGCGGCGTCACGGCCGTTGAGGACCACACTGGCGCCGGCTTGCGCCAGGCCTTTGGCCAAGGCGAACCCGATGCCTTTGCGAGGAGCCGGTGACGAGCGCCCGGCGTCCGCTGAGATCGAACAGACTGGATGACATCGAAGCTGATCTCCCGTTTGCCTCTTGCCATGTACCACGAACGCCGGTGGTGCCGTCAGCTGTTGCGCATGGCCACGAAGGTCGCGGCTTGCCTCAGCAGGGCCGCCTTGTCGCCATAGGGTTCGAGCAGCGCGTGCGCCTGGCCGACAAGGCCGTGCAGCTGGCCGCGCGCCCAGTCGGCGCCGTGCAGCGCCACCAGCGTTCCCTTGCCGGCGGCGGCGTCCTTGCCGGTCGCCTTGCCCATCTGCTTGATGTCGGCGGTCAGATCGAGCAGGTCGTCGGCAAGCTGGAAGGCAAGACCGATCGCCGAGCCGAATTCGGCCAGTCGCTCACGGTCTTCCGCCGAAGCGCCGGCGATGATGGCACCCGCCTCGCAAGCGAAGCGGATCAGCGCCCCGGTCTTCATCGCCTGCAGCCTTATGATGCCGGTTTCGTCGGGCGGGATGCGCTCGGCTTCGAGGTCGAGAATCTGGCCGCCGACCATGCCGCCGGCGCCGGCGGCGCGGGCAAGCGCCAGCACCAAAGCGGCCCGCCGCTCGGCCGGCAGCAGGGTCGCCTCGCCGGCGATGATGTCGAAGGCCAGCGTCAGCAATGCGTCGCCGGCCAGGATGGCTGTCGCTTCGTCGAACGCCTTGTGCACGGTCGGCTGGCCGCGGCGCAGGTCATCGTCGTCCATCGCCGGCAGGTCGTCATGGATCAGCGAGTAGCAGTGAACGCATTCGAGGGCCGCCGCGACGCGCAGCGCCGCTTCGCCATCGGCGGAAAACAGGGCAGCGCTTTCCATGACCAGAAACGGGCGCAGCCGCTTGCCGCCGTTCAGCACGCCGTGGCGCATCGCCGCCATCAGACGATCGGGCCGCGTGATCTCGCCCGAAAGCGGTCGGTCGTCGAGCAACCGCCGCAGCAGCACCTCGACGGCGGCGGCCCGCCTGATGAGCGCCATTTCGAACGCCATTTCGTCGTCATTCGTCATGGCCGGACCGGTAGCCGACACTCAGACGTTGCGCAAGAAGCCAAGCGCCATTATGCCGGAGCGGTAAGAGCCCGTTGGGAAACTCCAATCCTACGGTCATCTGACGGCGTTTCCCGCGCTTCCGGTGCTCACGTACTCGACTGTACGCACGGCTCCGGTTCTCGACAACGCCGCCGAATGACTGACAGGAGCGATCTCGCAACGCGCTCCACAGCACGGGTTGGGCGGCTTGGCGGAACCGATCGTCGATCATGAAACCGAAAAGCTGGACATGGCGACGAGATCGCGCGGCATAAACCGCCGCAGTCTCAGGCGCTGGGTCCGGCGCGGCATTGTCGTGGCCGCCGTGCTGGCGCTTATCCCGGCGGTGCTGACATTCCTCTATCTGCCGCCCTTCGTGCACCCGGTCTCGACATTGATGCTGAAGGACCTGGCGACCTTCTCCGGCTATGACCGGCGCTGGGTGTCGATCGACGATGTGGCGCCGGTGCTGGCCCATTCCGTCATCATGTCGGAGGACGGACAGTTCTGCTTCCATCGCGGCGTCGATCTCGGCGAACTCAGGGGCGTCGTCGACGATGCGCTGGCTGGCGAGGCGACGCGCGGGGCCTCGACCATTACCATGCAGACGGTGAAGAACCTGTTCCTGTGGTCGCGGCCGCTGGGCTCGGTGCGCAAGGTCGTCGAACTGCCGCTGGCCGTCTATTTCGACGCCGTGATGTCGAAACGGCGCATCATGGAAATCTATCTCAACATCGCCGAATGGGGGCCGGGCATCTATGGAATCGAGGCGGCGGCGCAGCATCATTTCGGCATTCCGGCAAAGCAGTTGTCCAGACGGCAGGCGGCACTGCTGGCCGTCACCTTGCCCAATCCGATCGCCCGCAATCCGGCAAAGCCGGGGCCGGGCCTTCGGAGACTCGCCAATCTGATCGAGCGGCGTGCCGGCCGTTCCGGCGCTTATGTCGGCTGTCTCGAGTAGCCGACTCAAAAAAATTCACCGCAGTGCTGGCCAAAACGATGTCAGGCGTGTATAGGCACCCGACTTTCTCAGATTTAGGCCCCGACATGGCCCTTTCACGAGGGCGGGCGGGGCTTTTGACCATGTAGTGGAGCATATCCATGGCCGTTCCGAAACGCAAAACCTCTCCGTCCAAGCGCGGCATGCGCCGCTCGGCCGACGCCCTCAAGGCCCCGACCTATGTTGAGGACAAGAATTCCGGCGAAATGCGCCGCCCGCACCACATCGACCTGAAGACCGGCATGTATCGCGGTCGCCAGGTGCTGACGCCCAAGGAAAGCTGAGACAAGCTTTTTAAGGTTTGAGTTGCAAAAGACCGGCCTCTGGCCGGTCTTTTTGCGTTTGGTCGGCAAGGGACGTCTCGTCGGCACGGACATCGTCGAGATCGCGCCGGCACGCGATATCGCCTCGACGACGCGGGCCATATCTCTTCAATGTCATCGGTGCCGCCGTGCGCGCCGGCTATTTCAGGTGTCGAAGTCTCTGTCGGCTGCTCCCATGTCGGCCGGGCAACCGGCTGACATGGTTGTTGCATCCGGTCTTCGACCGTGTTTGCGGCCGCGCACGAAAAATCTTGACGGCATGCCTGTGGCGCATTCTACAGAAGGTGCCCCCATATGGAGACGCCAGATGTTCGGTGCCGTCCCGCTTTTGATCGTGCCTTTCGTGCTCTACAATCTCGGCCTGCTCGGGATATTCGGCGGCGGTGACGATCCGTGGGCGAGCGAGGTCTTCTCGTTCCGCATGATGTCGGGCGGGGTATTCTCGATGACGCTCGGCGACCTGATGGTGCTGATCGGGCTGATCTTCCTGTTCCTCGAAATGGTGAAGTCGGCGCGCACGACCACCGCCTCGATCATGGACCATCTTCTCTCGACGCTGGTCTTCGTCGCCTTCCTGGTCGAGTTCCTGCTGGTCAAGGGCGCCGCGCACTCGATCTTCTTCACGCTGACGATCATCGCGCTGTTCGATGTGCTGGCCGGATTCGCGGTTTCGATGCGATCAGCCAGCCGGGACATCAATTTGAATTGAGGCTCAGCCCGGATCGGCGGTGAAGCCGGCGGCCTCGATGCCAGCGATGGCCGCTGCCTCGTCATTGTCGGATGTGTCGCCGGAAATGCCGACGGCGCCAAGGACGGTGCCGGCCTTGTCGCGGATCAGGACGCCGCCGACCACCGGCAGCACGCGTCCACCCGACACGTCGGAGATGCCAGCGATGAGATGCGGGCGCTCCTTGGCGAAGGCCTCGACACGGCGCGAGCCCATGCCGATGGCCAGCGCGCCATAGGCCTTGCCGGCCGACATTTGCGGGCGCAGGAACGAGGCGCCGTCCTGGCGCTGGAAGGCGACCAGGTGTCCTCCGGCATCGAGCACGGAGACGCCCAGCGGTTTGAACTTGAGGTCGGCGCCCTTGGCGAAGGCGGCGTCGATGATCTCAATGGCTTTTTCGAGCGGCAGCGCGGTCATGGCAGTCTCCTGTTTGAAATGGACAATCATCGGCGACCGGCCGGACGACGCAATCCCGGTTTGGGTTGAAAATGCTTCTTGCGAGAAGGCGGGATGAAGGACTGCCCTATCTGGACGGCGCCGATGCCGTGATCTCAATGCAGTCGACGGCCACTGGCTCAAGGCCATTGGCGAGGCAGCCGGGGAAGTGCGTGTTACTTTTTCTTGGCGCGCGCGGGCTTCTTTGCGGGCACTGCCGGTGTGTTGGCAAGATCTTCGGCTTCCTTGGCGAGCCGCAGCGCCCTCAGCTTGTCGGTCTTGGCCTTGCGCGCGTCACTCTCCGCGGCGTATTCCGCCATCGCTTTCTGGCGGACTGTCGCCGCCTCTTCCTGCTTCTTGAAGCGCAGATCGGCGCGCGCGCGGGCAGTATCCCTAGAGTTCTCAACCAAGAGCCTTATCCAATCCCGTCACGTGTGATTTTCCATAGTTGTAGCAGAGCCGGCCTCTTAGCGGGGAAAATAGTTGGTCACGTGGTCGGGCCGGCGCTGAGAGCCTTGCTGGCAACCACGGCTTCATAGGCGGCCCGCAGCGTCGCGCGGACAGAAGGGCCGGACGGTGTGTCGAGCGGCGTGCCGAGATGCTCGTGGCGCAGTTCGTCCATGAATTTCTCCCACATCGGCGGTCCGCCCTTTTCCAGAAGCTCGGCGCGGATCGAGAGTTCATCGCTGGTCGGCAGCCAGACCCGACCCCAGGCGCCGAGATGGGCCAGGATCGGCACCAGCGTGATGGCCATCTCGGTCAGGCTGTAGATCGCCTTCTGCTTGTGGCTGGGGTCGTCGGCCTTGGTCAGCATGCCAAGCTCCATCAGTCGCTTCAGGCGGTCGGCGAGGATGTTGGAGGCGATGCCTTCCATCGATCCGTTGAGCAGTTCGCGAAAATGGCGCCTGCCGCCGAAAATCATGTCGCGAAGGATGATCAGGCTCCAGCGGTCGCCGAACACTTCCAGCGACAGGTTGATCGGGCAGCCGGACCGGCGATCGAGGCTCATTCGATTCTCTCCGCAAAACCAGTTGCATTATCGTATCAGTTTTATTATCGTGCAACTGATTTCAAAATGCAATCAGTATGGGAGGATCTAAATGACTGCGATCGATCGCCCCGAGATCGTATCGGAAGCCTTCGGCGACCGTGAAAATCCCGCGCTGCTCCTGATCATGGGCGCAATGGCTTCGATGCTGTGGTGGCCGGAGGCCTTTTGCCGGAAGCTCGCGGGTGCCGGGCTCTACGTGATCCGCTATGACAATCGCGATACCGGCCGCTCGACCAAATATCCGCCGGGCGCGCCGCCCTACACATTCGACGACATGGCGGACGATGCGATTGGTGTGCTCGACAGCCACGGCATCGGCGAGGCCCATGTCGCCGGCATGTCGATGGGCGGTATGATCGCGCAGCTTGCGGCGCTCAAGCATCCCTCCCGCGTCGCGTCGCTGACCACGATCAGCAGCTCGCCGATGGGAATGGACACCTCGCATCTGCCGCGGCCGAGCGATGCCTATACCGAGCATTCGGCCGAGGGCGCCGATGTCGACTGGTCGGACCGCCGCCAGGTGATCGACTTCATGGTCAGGGATGCCAGGGCGATCGCCAGCGTTGCGCATCCCTTCGATGCGGCCCGGACGCGCGCTTTCATCGAACAGGATTATATCAGGTCCGGCGGGTTCCTGAGGGCAACCAATCATTTCCTGCTCAAGGGCACCGACCGATGGAATGGCCGCCTGCACGAGATGAGGGCGCCGCTGCTGGTCATTCACGGCACGGCGGATCCGATCTTTCCGATCGAGCACGGCGAGGCGCTGGCAGGGGCGGTCGCCGGTGCGAAACTCCTTCGTGTCGAAGGCGGCGGCCATGAGCTGCATCCGGACGACTGGACGAAGATATCGGCGGCAATCGTCGCCCACGTCCACGCCAACCGAGGCGGCGGCAGGTCTTGACGGACGAAGTTCGCCGCAATAGTTAAGTAAATGCTTCAGTGTTGATCCGGCGAAAGCGCCGGCCGGCCACCGATGAACCGGAAACAGACGAGTAAAGAATGTCCCTGACGCTGCATTTCCATCCCCTGGCCTCTTTCTGCTGGAAGCCGTTGATCGCGCTCTACGAGAACGCCACGCCTTTCGTGCCGGTCATCGTCGATCTCGGCGACGAGCAATCGCGCGCGGCCTTCCTGAAAATTTCGCCGACCGGCAAGATGCCGGCGCTGCGCGACGATGCGCGCGACCGCACGGTGCTGGAATCGACCATCGTCGTCGAATATCTGGCCGCGCACTATCCAGGGCCGGTCGAGCTCGTTCCGGCCGACATCGATCTGGCGCTGGCCGTCCGCCAGGCCGACCGCTTCTATGATTTCTATGTGCAGGAGCCGATGCAGAAGATCGTCGGCGATCGGTTGCGGCCGCTGGACAAGACCGATCCGTTCGGCGTCGAGCAGGCGCGCGGTCAATTGCGCAACTCCTACGCCATCATCGAGCAGGAGATGCGGTCGAAGACCTGGGCGATGGGCGACACCTTTACAATGGCCGATTGCGCGGCTTCTCCCGCGCTCTTCTATGCCAACAAGGTCGAGCCGTTCGGCGACAAATATCCTGCCGTCAAGCGCTACCATGACCGCCTGTTGCAGCGTCCCGCCTTCAGCAGGGTGATCGAGGAGGCGCAGCCCTACTTCAAATTCTTCCCCTACAACAACGGCTGACCGCGATGCTGCACGATCCCGCCCAGCTCGACCTGATGTTCCAGGCGCTCGCCGATCCGGCGCGGCGGCAGATGGTCGACCGGCTGTCGCGCGGCCCCGCCTCCGTCAGCCAACTGGCCGAGCCACTGGCGATGTCGCTGTCGGCCGTCGTCCAGCACCTCAATCTCCTGGAGGCGAGCGGCCTGGTGCGCACCCAAAAGGTTGGACGGGTGCGTACGTGCCAGATCGAGCCTCAGGCGCTGAGATCGGCAGAGCACTGGATCAATGAGCGTCGCCTCTCCTGGGAGCGCCGGCTGGATCGGCTCGGCGATTTCCTCGCGCAAACCAAGGACGAAAGCTGAAGGAGGAATGGCCATGTCCGCCAAAAGCAGAGCGGAATCGATCCGCTTTTATTTTGCCATCTACCAGGCAAATGAGCGTGATGTCGCCGAGACGGTACTGGCGGACGATTTCACGTTCACCAGCCCCTGTGACGATGCCATCGGCCGCGCGACCTATTTCGCCCGGTGCTGGCCGGACACTCGTTTCGCGGCGACCGGCTGCGCAGCGTCGAGGTCTATTTCGGCGCTGCCTATCGTGGCGGGGTCTGCATTCCACAGAACCAGTCGAGTTGACCAACGAGGACCCACTCCATGACCGAACGATCCGTTGTTCATTCCACCTTTGTCGTCGAGCGGAGCTACCCGGTGGCTCCGGCGAAAGTCTTCTCGGCGTTCAGCGATCCGGACGCCAAGCGGCACTGGTTCGTCGATCCCCACGACCCGACGCCCAGCCGCCACGAAATGGACTTCCGCGTCGGCGGCAAAGAGGTCAATGCCGGTTGTCCGAGCGATGGGCAGATGCATTTCTTCAACGCGGTCTATCAGGACATCGTGCCAGACCGGCGCATCGTCTACAGCTATGAGCTGCTGTTCGGCGAAACCCGCGTCTCGGTGTCGCTGGCGACAATCCAGTTCGTGGCGGAAGGCGGGGGCACGCGGCTTGTGATGACGGAGCAGGGTGTCTTCCTCGACGGCCACGACACGTCAGCCCCGCGCGAGCATGGAACGGGCGAATTGCTCGACGCGCTTGGCGCTTTCCTGGACGGGCAAGCCTGATTTTCGAGGTGCGTTGCTGATCAGGCGATGTGGATCAGGCTTCCCAGAACTGATCGAGCCAGATGTTGAGCTTCAGGAAGCCGGCGTTGCTTACCGTGTAGACCCGCCGCGTACCTTCAGCCTTGGCGTTGACCAGTCCGGCATCGAGCAGCACTTTCAGATGCTGTGATACGGCCGGGCGCGAGACTGGTAGCCCAGCCGCCAATTCGTTGACGGTCTTCGGACCGCGTCGAAGTTCTTCCAGAAGATGGCGCCGATTGGGGTCGGCGATCGCCATGAAGGCGTCGGAAAACATCATGCCTCATTTGTGAGGCAAAGTTTTTCAAATCTCAACTGCTTGCTTCTGCTTTTCTTCTTGGATCGAGCCGCAATGCTTCCGGGGTCACGGAGCGGTCTGCCGGTTGCGTCTTGAAGGCGTCGCGATCCTCGATCGGCACCGGAGCGCGGCGGCTGATGCGCAGCAGGGTATAGCCGGCCAGAGACAAATGCGCGAAGGCGGTGGCCAGGAACAGGCCCTCCGGTCGCATCCAGCCCATCAGCGCTGCCGCCAGCAAGGGACCAATCATGGTGCCGAAACCATAGAGCAGCAGCAGGCCGCCCGAGACCTTGACGAAATCCTCGGCACTGGCGTGGTCGTTGGCATGCGCCACGGCGATCGAATAGAGCGTATAGGCGAAAGCGCCGTAGGCGGCAGTCAGCACGATGACGAAGCTGGCGGAGCGCGGCTCGAACAGGAAGATGAGAACCGCAACCAGCGCACCGCCGAAAGCGGCACCGGCCAGCACGAAACGCCGGTCGGTCTTGTCGGACAGGCGCCCGGCCGGAAGCTGCATGGCGGCGCCGGCAACCACCACCAGGCTCATCATCAAGGCGATCTCGGCGGTGGAGATGCCGATGCGGGCGCCATAAACCGCGCCAAGCGTGCCCCAGGCGCCGTTGGCGATGCCGATCAGCAGGCAGGCGATCGCCGACACGGGCGAATTCGCATAGAGGCTTTTGACGTCCAACTTGACGTCCTGCAATGGCTTGGGGGACGATGCCGTCGACACTGCGGTCGGGATCAGCGACAGGCAGAACAGGATGCCGGTGATCATGAACAGGGAAGCCGATTTCACGTCGCCGCCGGCGACGATCATCTGCCCGCCCATGATCGAGGCGTAGGTGACCATCATATAGAGGCCGAAGACGGTGCCGCGGTTCTCGTTGGTGGCTTTCTCGTTCAGCCAGCTCTCGATGACCATGAAGGCGCCGGCCATGGTGAAGCCGGTGAAGGCGCGCAGCAGGATCCAGATAGATTCATTGATGACGAGGCCAGTCAGTAGCGCAATGATCGCGCCCGCCGCGGCGAAGGCGCCAAACGCCCTGACATGGCCTGCACGGCGCACCAGGCGCGGTGCGAAGAAACAGCCGGTGACGAAGCCGCCGGCCCAGGCCGTGCCCATCAGGCCGAGCGAGGCAGTCGAGAAGCCTTCCACTTGGCCGCGCAGCGGCAAAAGCAGGCCGTGCAGGCCGGATGCCGCCAGCAGGAATGCGGTGCCGCGAAGCAGGGAAAGGATCGGTCTGTAGGTTGCGAGCATTTTTTGATCCGGCTGGACTCTGGGAGGGAGGCAGGTCTGAAGACAGTCCCATTCGGGCTTTTCGGCGGCGGACCTTCGACCTGCAGCCTATCCGCGGCGGAACAGCGCCTCAGCGGCTGATTTGGTGCTGTCCTTTGCCTTGAGTTCGGCCTCGAGCCGGGCGATCTCGTCGCGCAGGATGCCGATGCGCTCTGACAGTTCGCCGGCGGAAAGCAATGCCAGGTCCTGCCCGATCTCGTGCGGGCGCGCCTTCTTCCTGGGTTCGTCGTCGAAGATCGCCATCGTCGCTCCTCCCTTGCTCACGCCAGATTGGCCATTTGCCTGATTTGGCAATGAGCATACATAGGGCAGGGACGTCGATGCAAACAGCCGATCGAAAAGCGGCGAGGAAGACGGGAAATACTATGGCGAGCGGACAGACAATTCCGGCGAAGATGACGGCCATCACGATCTCGGAGCCGGGCGGCCCACGGGTGTTGAAACCGGAAACGCGCGAGGTGCCGCAGCCCGGCCCCGGCGAAGTCCTGATCAAGGTGCATGCCGCCGGCGTCAACCGGCCCGATGTGCAGCAGCGCAAGGGCGCCTATCCGCCTCCGCCGGGAGCATCGGATCTGCCGGGCCTCGAAGTGTCGGGCGAAGTGGCGGCCCTTGGCGACGGGATATCGCGCTGGCGCATCGGCGACCGGGTCTGCGCCCTTACCCCCGGTGGCGGCTACGCCGAATATGTCAAGGTTCACTCCGGCAGCGTGCTGCCACTGCCGGCCGGCTTCACCCACACGGAAGCGGCCGCTGTGCCGGAAAACTATTTTACCGTCTGGCACAATGTGTTCGAACGCGGCGGCCTGAAGAAAGGCGAGACGCTGCTGGTGCATGGCGGCTCGTCCGGCATCGGCACGACGGCGATCCAGCTTGCCTCGGCCTTCGGCGCTTATGTCATCACCACCGCCGGCAGCAAGGAGAAGTGCGACGCCTGCCTGAAGATCGGTGCCGACCGCGCGATCAACTACCGGGAGGAGGATTTTGTCTCGGCGGTGAAAGGGGCGACAGGCGGCAAGGGCGCCAATGTCATCCTCGACATGGTCGGCGGCGACTATGTCCAGCGAAACTACGAGGCCGCGGCCGTCGAGGGCCGTATCGTCCAGATCGCCGTTCAGGCCGGCGCAATGGCGACCGCCGACTTTTCCAAGATCATGGTCAAGCGGCTGACCCATACGGGGTCGACGCTGAGGCCGCGCACCGTCGAATTCAAGGCGGCGATCGCAGCGGCGCTGGAAGCGCAGGTCTGGCCGTTGCTCGGCACCCGCAAGGTTGCTCCCGTCATGGATATGATCTTCCCGCTTACCGATGCCTGGCGGGCGCATGAGCGGATCGAGGAGGGCGATCATATCGGCAAGATCGTGCTCGACGTCGGCTAGGACGCATCGATCCAGGCGAGGCCGGCCTCCAAACGGCAGTCTCCCGTGCTTCCGGCGTTCAGGTACTTTTAGGACGCTGCGCTCAAGGTTCTCGGAGCCTGCCGTTTTCGACTCGGGCCTGACCTGAATCGGGACGCGTTCTCGGCGTTTCGTCCTTGCTTACAAAGTGAACAGAAGCTTAATGCTGCAATGCAGCATTTGCATCATTGCTATGCAAAATCGGCCGTTCAAGTCCTGATCGATGATGACTATCTGTGCAGCATCGAAACGAACACCCCATTTGGAGGACTATCATGAACCCGATCCGCGCTTTCCGTAACTGGCGCATGTACAACGAGACCGTGCGCGAACTGAACCGTCTCAACGCACGTCAGCTCAGCGACCTCGGCATCAACCGCGCCGACATCGAAAGGATCGCCCGTCAGGCGATCTGATTTCAAGCGTGACCCGGCCGCAGGGCCGGTCTCATGCCGGGAAGTAGAGCTGTCGCAGACGTTTGTCGTCTCCGGTTCCGAGCCCGCTGGACATCGTCCAGCGGGTTTGTTTTTTGCGAATGGCTGTTCCAGTGGGCCTTTGTCCATGCGCGGCAATACCTGAATCCCTGGTCCGGTTCATTGTGTTCCGGCTGCCGCTCACAGGCTGCCACCCTAATCCCTCACATCCTGCCGCTGCGCCGTTCGGCGGGCTGTTCGACCTGGCGCCAGCCGCGGCGCGCTGGCTTCGGCTCTTTTGCGGGGCGAGCCCTGATGGAGGCCGCGGCAAGCGCCAACATCACCAAAAGGCCGGCGAACCTTTCTCGAACGCATATTCGCCAAGACCGGAACGCGCCAGCAGAGCCAGCTTGTCGCGCTTCTCAAGAGCGCGGAGCGATCCCGGTAGCCGCTCGGTTGTGGTTTCAGGTGGGTGCATCCAAAAACGTTGCGAAACAGCAAGGGAACGGTTATACAAGCCGCGAATTTCCCATTTTGGTGGCTCTAAACCACCGCCCGCGCGGGAACGCGGGCGAACGAGAAGGATTTTTTAAAATGGCCAATACGCTGCTGATGCCCAAGGCGACCGCCGTCTGGCTGGTCGACAACACCGCGCTCTCCTTCGAGCAGATCGCGCAATTCTGCGGGCTGCATCCGCTCGAGGTCAAGGCGATCGCCGACGGTGAGTCGGCGCAAGGCATCAAGGGCATGGATCCGATCATGACCGGCCAGCTGACCCGCGACGAGATCGCGCGCGCCGAGAAGGATCCGAACCACCGGCTGAAGCTTTCCGACCCCAAGGTGCGGGTGCCCGAATCCAAGCGCAAGGGGCCGCGCTACACGCCGCTTTCGAAGCGTCAGGACCGGCCGAACGCCATCCTGTGGCTGGTGCGCAACCATCCCGAACTCAAGGACGCGCAGATTTCGCGCCTCGTCGGCACGACCAAGTCGACGATCGAGCAGATCCGCGAACGCAAGCACTGGAACTCGGCCAATCTGCAACCGATGGACCCGGTTACGCTGGGTCTCGCCTCGCAGATCGACCTCGACATGGAAGTCAACCGCGCCTCGCGCGGCCGCGAACAGGCGCAGCCGGTCGGCGACACGCTTTTGCCGGCGGCTCTGACCGAGCGGCTGGTGCCGGCTCCAGAAAAGCCGAAGGACGAGGATGCCGAGCTTGACGCCAATGCCGTGTTCGCCAAGCTCTCGGCGCTGAAGTCCAAGAACGAGGACACCGACGACGAATAGGATTGCGATAGACCAATGAAAAAAGCCCGCTTCGCGCGGGCTTTTTTATTGGGATCCTTTTCTCAGCTTCGCGCCGCACGGTCCGGCGCCATGCCGTAGTCCTCGCTGCGCTCCACCGCGCGGTAGAAATCGGCAAGCTGCTTGCCGCGCTCCGGCTTGAAGATGCGGCCGGCGATGACCACCGAGGCGATGCGGTCGATGCGGAAGGCGCGGAAATCGTCGCGCATCTCGCACCAAGCGACCAGCGTCCACACCTTGCCCCAGAACCACAGGCCGAGTGGCCTGATGATCTGGATCACTATGAAACCGACAATGACAAGGGCGAGGAGTTTCGTCATGCCGCCTTTGA